>NZ_OU957226.1:3547500-3696927 GCF_918731615.1 Flavobacterium sp. CECT 9288
ATCTGTTGGCGTTGGTTTGAATTTAAATGCAAAACGAGGTGTAAAAATGGAGCCGTGATTGTCATTGTAATCATAACGTAAGCCAATTAGCGTGCTGGTTTTTTCGTTTTGGGTGATTTCATCTTGAGCAAAAGCACTGTAAATTTTAGAATGATTCGCGGTTGCCGTTGCGGGCGTGTTGTCATTATAGAATTGATATCGAAGTGCCGTACCAAAAAGTACGGAGTGGTTATTCCAGTTTTTGTCCCAAATGAATTGGCCAAATGCTATTTTCTGATTGGCCAAAAAAGTAGAATTGCCATAAACGGAGTTTTGGTCGTGACCAATAACCGAAAATTGAAAGAACATTTTTTCGGTTACAGGTAGCTCGTATTTACCTAGGAATTCATAGCGCGAAGTATAAATGCTTTCGCCGTACACTTGGTCTCCGCCTCTAAAGCTCTTGTTCCATTGCATTTCTCCGCCCCAGCGGTCTTCATAAAGGTATCGAGACACAAGGCTAAACTCTTTTTTAGAAGCTCTGTTGATGTTTATTTTGGAGAAAAAAGAAGCTCTGTTTTGCAAAGAAACATCGGTAAAATTGTCTTTGTTGTTGTCAATGGGATTGTTGTAAGTGAAGTAATTTACACCAAATAGGGCAGTAGCCTTGGAGCCAATATTGGCTTTATAACCAAGGTCAACATTCGTTTCGAGCCAAGATGTAGTAAAAACATCGGCTGTAAATAAAGGTACTGCGAACGGTTTTTTAGTAATAATGTTAATTAAACCGCCTACTGCCTCACTGCCATACAGCGTAGATGCCGCGCCTTTTACTACTTCTATTTTATCAATCATAGCATTTGGAATACCTGAAAGCCCGTAAACCGTGCCGAGAGCGCTCACAATAGGCATCCCGTCGATAGTGACCATAGTGTACGGACCGTCAAGTCCGTTAATGCGAATGTCGCCGGTATTACACACATTGCAATTGTTTTGAGGTCGTAAACCGTTTACGTTTTGCAAGGCATCCAAGACATTGCTAGTTGGGTTTTGTTTTAAAAAAGTCGCCGAAATAATCTCAACAGGAACAGGATTTTCTAATCTTTTTACGGGTTTAAGTGTTCCTGAAACTACCACTTCATCTAGTTGATTTTCAGTAATAGTAAGTTCAAAATGAAGTACTATTTCTTGCGGGTCTTTTATATTGATGTTTTTGTTTTTTGTTTGAAAACCGTTTGCCATTACTTGTATGGTGTAATTACCATTTGGAATTTTTGAAAAAAAATAGTGTCCTAAACTATCAGTTTGAGCAACGAAAGTAGTTTTTAGCAAGGAAACTGTTGCGCCAGGTATCGGTTGATTGTTAGAAGTTACCCTACCCGAGATGCTTTTTTTGTTTTGGCTGTAGCCAAGAAAAAATAGCAACAGCAGGCATACGGTAATAGTATTTTTCATGATAAATAAATTAAATTTTAGACAAATCTAAAAATAAATTTTTAAAAAAGCGGTTTGTCATGACAACAAACCGCTTAAACCCCCAATTATTAACCAAAACGATCAGGATTTAAAAGAGTTTTTAGTGATCACCACTGTTCTCAAATCCCATTAAAGTGAGACGAAATGGTGTATTAGATACTTTTATTTTTTTAATGTCATTATTATTTTTAATGTTGGCCATCCATAATTCGCCTGTTGCTGGTGCAGTGATGTAAATGAATCGCTGCGTGAATTCCATTTGTGGTTTTTGCGTTGCTGTTTTTAAAGTTGGCGCAATGATATTTCTTTCAGCTGCAGCTACAGTGAGTGTATTTAAGTCGTATGAAATAAAATTTCCTGAATGCAATAAGATGCCAAGTTTGCTGTTGTCGTAGCTTACTTTACATTGCATGATATCGGTATTTTCAATTATTGGTTTAACTGTTTTAGCAATAACATCAATTAAATACGCACCTTTTGCAGCTGTATACCCAACAAATTTACCTTTGCTGTTGGTTTCAAGTATTGTTCCAAACCATGCCGTTCCAAAACCTTCGGGATGTGGAATTAAACTTTGTTCTCCATTATTTTTTACCACCAGAACGCCACTAGCAGAACCAAAAACAGCTTGGTCACCATCTGCTGCATTACCATGAATTCCCTTGGTTGCAATAGTAGAGGCAAAAAGTTCTTTGCCGGTTTTGTCAATTATTTTTACTCGCTCAGGAAGTGTCCCAGGAATAGAATTGTCTTTTTCAGTAATAGCATATGTACCATTCGCAAAAACAGCCATAGCACCATGATGCGCTCTTAATCCGGTGGTGATGGTTTTCATTATAGCACCATTTTTGTGGATTTCCGACTCAAGACCCACTGTTAATGTACCATCTCCATCATTGAAGGTTAGGATTTCTCCAAAATTACTTTTAAAATGTGTTGGCTTAGATGACATACCTGTTAAAACACCAAATTTTGGTGTTCCTTTTATGTCAACATGATCACCATGATACTCTAGCCCAGTATCGAAAGTTTCTGTTAAATTGTTTTCGCGGTGAATGACGCCTGCAAAACGCCCAGAAGCGCTCGTGTATAAAGCTGATTTCGGGTGTTTGGCTTCAAATGAAACGCTGTTTCCTTGCAATGGATTTACCAAGGTCATTGCTGTGGTGGTTTCATCCGAAACTAAAATGCGCAAGTGTTTGAATTCAGCTGAACTGTCGTCAACTACTGTATCGGTATTATCGTCATTTGAGCAAGATTGTGTGACTAGAGCAAGGGTTGCAAGGGTTACCAATAAGGCTAAAGAGTTTTTCATTGTTGTATTATTTGGTTTTGAAAATTACTATTCTACTGTGATTGGAAAATCAACTTCAATATCTGTTGCGCCACCGGCATTGGTAATGTCGCCAAGCGCTACATTTGAGGCATTTTTGTTCGGTCCGTGTCTTAAGCTGGCTCTCAAAGTGCCACTTGCTGCAGTGGTCGTGGTAAATGTAAACTCGAGCCCCAGTGGCTTGCCATTTTTATCAAAATTACTTGGACTTTTAGAATACGTAATGGGTTGAAGCACACCAGTCGTTTGAAAAAACATTTGGTGTTCTGTAGCTTCAGCTATTATCTCGGGTGTGATATCTATTGCCGGTATAGCCAAATCGTCTCTAAATGTTATGCTACCATTATAGGTTTTAGATCGCTCAAAAGGACTGCTAATACTAATTTGTGGTGCATTAGCTCCTTCGCCATCAAGGTCTTTGTACTCAAGTACAATGGTTTTTCCAGCAGTGGTTGGTACAAATTGTAACCTAACAGTTGTGATGAACTCTCCTTCATTCGCGGGTGCAACCACATCGTCAGTATTGGAGCAGGAGTTAAGTACTAAGGCCGAAAAAACGAGGGCAAAAAATTTGAAAAAGTGCTGCTTTCGATTGTTCATGAAGTAAGGTGTTTAATTTTTCATTTCGTTAATGCAATTGTGTTGCAAATATATTTATTATTTTTAATAACGCAACAAAGTTGCAATAAATATTTTCTAAACAGTTTTTTTAAGTGAAATGGTAAACAAAAGCCCTCCTTTTTTCAAGAAATAATATTGCTAAGTCATAGTTGCATAAGTTGCTGTAGGCGTTGTTGTTCTTGCCAATGGAAAGGAATCTGCAGCTAAAAAAGTGCCTTGCTTTAGGGATTGTATTTCTTCATCAGTACAAATACAGTTTTGCAAGAGGGTATGTAGCGCCTCTTTGTCCATTTCAATTCCAATAAAAACGAGTTCATTGAGTCGATCGCCAAACGTTGCTGTCCATCGTTCTTCGATTACATCTTGAAATTCTACAAAATTTCCGAAGGTCAATCTTTCGCCAAGAGGCATACTTGCATACCAAACTCCAGCTTCTTCGGCCTTTCTAGATCCACCTGCCTGACTCCAATTGATGGCTTGGTCTGCTCGTGATGCAATCCAAAAAAGCCCCTTACTTCTGATAACAGATTGGGGAAATTGTTCCAAAAGAAATTCCCACAATCGGTCTGGGTGAAATGGCTTCTCTTCTCTAAAAACGAAAGAATTGATGCCGTATGCTTCTGTTTCTGGAGTATGAAATCCTTCTAGTTCACGAATCCAGCCTGCAGATGTCTCAGCTTCTTCATAATTAAACAATTGGGTATTTAAAATTGCGTTTAAAGGAACTCGTCCGAACTGTGACTCTATCAATGTAGCGCCTGCATTTAGTTTACGCAAGGTTGCTTTTAGAGTTTTGAGCTCTTTGTCGTTTACCAAATCTGTTTTGTTTAGAATGATAACATTTGCAAATTCAATTTGGTCTACTAGTAAATTCACGATGGTTCTGTTATCATTTTCAATATCAGATAAATTCTGTGCTTGTAAGGTTTGGTCAGAACCAAAATCTTTAAAGAAATTGAAGGCATCCACTACGGTAACCATCGTATCTATGTAGCTGAAATGAGATAAATCAATATTTTCTTCCTCGTTAATAAAAGAAAAAGTTTGAGCTACAGGAATGGGTTCGCTAATACCCGAACTTTCTATCAATAGGTAATCAAAGCGATCTTCCCTGGCCAGTTTTTCTACTTCGATCATGAGGTCCTCTCGCAAGGTGCAACAAATACAGCCATTACTCATCTCGACCAATCGTTCCTCTGTACGGGATAAGGTATTTTCGGCTTTGACCAAATTGGCGTCAATATTAACTTCGCTCATATCGTTTACGATTACAGCAACTTTTAAGCCCTCTTTATTATGAAGAATGTGATTCAACAAGGTTGTTTTTCCGGCTCCGAGAAAACCAGATAATACAGTTACGGGTAATTTTTTCATGTGTGTTTTTGGTTTATAAAATTGAGTAAGTGTGCCGCTATGATTCCTGAAGCGCCAATGTAAATTAGTGGGGTTTCGATTTTAAAAATGATTTCCAATAAAATACTTAGGAATAGAAGGGTGAGCGAGCTGGTTAAAAGGACTGCAACAATCGTCTTCCCGTCGCGCAGTGCGGGTATGGCTGCGCAAAGGCCAATGCAGGCAAATAGTAAATCAAAATAGGGATTGTGATTGACCATTACTGGAAACATACTCAGTATAGGCAATGCTAAACAATGGACTAAACAAAAAATAGCGCTAGTTACACCCAAAAAATCTGGAGCTAAGGCTGTTAATTTTTTCATTTTCTTGTATCTTTGATTAATGCAATAAAGTTGCAAATGTATGGTTTTTATCTAAATGCAACAATGTTGCATTAATATATTTTAAAATATGAAAGCAAGCCGAAATACCACAGCAAAAACAACCATTTTAGAGATCATAAAAAACGCATCCGTGGCTTTATCACATACCGAAATTCAGGCGTTAAGCCAAAACGTATGCGATCGGGTTACTATTTACCGCGTTTTGGATCGTTTGGTATCCGAGGATGTGATTCATAAAATTGTAAATCATGACGGTACCATAAAGTATGCAAGTTGCCATCATGAGCATGAGCACAATCATGATGTTAAACACTCACATACGCACAATCACATACATTTCAGTTGTACCAAATGTCTGGCAGTGACTTGCCTTGATGAGGTGAAGCCCGTATTTAGTCTTCCTGATAATTATTTGGTACATGATTTTAATTTCACCTTATCAGGTCTTTGCCCAACTTGTTCTTTATAGTTTAGACTTGTCTAAAAATATTTTTTATATTAACTTTTTTGTGTAAGTTTGTCATTACATAGGTTTTGCGCTTTTTATGCATTTGAGCAAAAAAGTTGTTGCCATGCGTTAATTGTTTGTTATGACTTTATCCGAAGAGAATTATTTAAAAACTATTTACCATCTTTCTGCTCTTGCAAATACTGCAGTGAGTACGAATGCCATCGCTGAAAAGATGGATACCAAAGCGTCATCTGTCACGGATATGCTAAAGAAGTTAGCCGAAAAGAACTGCATCAATTATATCAAATATCAAGGTGTTTCTCTAACTGATACAGGAAAGTTAGCAGCTAAGATGATTGTTCGAAAGCACCGCTTATGGGAAACCTTTTTAGTCGAAAAACTCGATTTTGCTTGGGATGAGGTACATGAATTAGCAGAGCAATTAGAGCATATCAAATCCGAAAAGCTCATCAATAAACTAGATGATTTTCTAGGAAATCCAACCGAAGATCCTCATGGTGACCCAATTCCAGATGCTCAGGGTCGTATTCTTAAAATAGAAAAACAACTGCTTTCTGAATGTGAGAAAGGTAGAATTGGAATTTGTGTGGGTGTAAAAGATACTTCGTCTGATTTTTTAAAATACCTCGACAAGCAAGAAATTGCTTTGGGTTCTCAAATGGAAATTGTAGAAAAAGAAAGTTTCGATGCCTCCTTACGAATTCGTGTGGGCTCGAATGAAATTACCATATCTCAAAAAATTGCTAGTAATATTTATATTCAATAATTATGTTTCAATCGTTAGTTGATTATTTCACAAGTATCGACCCTATTTTGGCTGCGCTCTATGCCAGTTTATTTACGTGGTTTTTAACTGCATTAGGTGCTTCGTTTGTTTTTTTATTCAAAACCATGAACCGAACTGTCCTTGATGGTATGCTTGGTTTTACTGGCGGTGTAATGGTTGCAGCCAGTTTTTGGAGTTTGTTAGCTCCAGCAATAGAAATGACAGGTGGAGAAGGTTTTGCAAAGGTGATTCCTGCTGCTTTTGGTTTTTCGCTTGGTGCACTTTTCATTTTTGGAATAGACAAAGTATTGCCTCATTTACACATTAATTTTAAAGTTTCCGAAGGGGTGAAGTCGCCGTGGCAACGTACCACATTATTGGTTTCGGCAATTACGTTACACAATATCCCCGAAGGTTTGGCGGTTGGTGTTTTGTTTGGTGGTGTTGCTGCCGGAATTCCTGAGGCGTCAATAGGAGCAGCCTTAACCCTTGCAATTGGTATCGGGATTCAAAATTTCCCTGAGGGAATTGCTGTTGCTATGCCATTACGACGAATGGGAATGAGCCGCTGGAAAAGTTTTATGTACGGACAGTCTTCAGCATTAGTAGAGCCTGTTGCTGCTGTTTTAGGTGCTTTTGCGGTTACTTTTTTCACCCCTATTTTACCTTATGCTTTGGCTTTTGCCGCAGGTGCTATGATTTTTGTAGTTGTTGAAGAGGTAATTCCAGAAACTCAACAAGATAAAAATACTGATATTGCCACTTTAGGTTTTATTGGAGGTTTTATAGTTATGATGGTGCTGGATGTGGCCTTAGGTTAGGAAATAAGTTTTTTGAAAAGAATCAATTAAAATTTATAGTCGCAGATGAAAAAGTCAATTCTATTCCTTTTTATGATGATTAGCAGTTTAGTTTTGGCTCAAAGCCAAAAGCCTGCTAAAGTAAAAATAATCACTGTCAAGCAAAAAGTATGTCGTAGTCAAAAAGGGTTTCAATTTGTTTTAAAAACGATTGAAAACGACTCGCGTTGCCCTAAAGGAACTACTTGTATTTGGGCAGGTGAGGTAAGTGCTGTTCTGCAAGTCTTTGATGGACAAAAACAAGTTGAAGAAACAACTTTGGTTTTTAACGAAAAAAATAAGGAAGCTAATATAAAATGGTTCGCAAAGTATTTACCATTTGAAAAGCGAAAAATTGAAAGCTTGCTGGTGAGGCCATATCCCGTTGAAGGTTCGTCAATAAAACCTGCGGATTACGCCATACAAATAGGCTACATAAAATAGTCTAATTGCAGCCACAGTCAGAACTTCCACAATTTTTATCCTTTGATTTCTTCTTGAAAAAGAACTTTTTGATTAAGAAAGCCACTGCAATAATTAAAGTAGCAAATGCTACTATTTCTTGAATATCCATATTGTAAAGATAAGAAAAAGCAACCTGTTGAGGTTGCTTTCTTGTTTGTAATCACTTTCTAATTAAAGAGTGTGTATTATTGTTGTTTGTTGTTAAAAACGAGCTCCTAAAGATACAAAGAATGTTCTTCCTTCACCCGGTAAAATACCTGGTCCAGGATATCCACTTGCTCTGCGGGTAGCGTAATCTTTGTTCAATAAGTTATTAATTCCAGAACGAACATTGTAGCGTTTTAAAAACTTGTATTCAGCTGATAAATCCATTACTTCATAACCATTTAGTAATCCTGTTACACCATTTGCTGAAGGCGCTACTGTGTTATTAGCATCTGTAAAAACTTTACCTGAAGTTTTGTATTGCAAAGTAGACGAAAAGTGGTCAGTACTATAGCTCAAACCCACATTGTGAATGTAACGAGGCGCGTTTTCAACTCGATTACCTTTCAAGTTAGTGGTTGTAATCACTGATCCTGATGCAGTAAATATTTCAAAATCAGTATAACGAGAATCAATAAAACTAGTTGTTACAAAAAGATCTACGTTTCCGAAAGTTTTTTCAACACCAAAATATTTAGTGATATTTACGTTTACAAAACCTTCAATTCCCTTGTTTACGGTTTCTCCTAAGTTGGTTCTGAATAAGAACGTACCTTGTGTTGTATCATTATTATTTCTAAATTGTCTTACGAGACCAATACGGTTGTTGTAACTCAGGTAAAACACACTAAAATCGAAGTTCAAAAAGCCTTTCACAACACCACGGTATCCTAAATCAGCATTGTATCCTGAAGCATCTTTTAAGTTTTGGTCAATCACATCATTTATAGTAGGTGGTGTAATATCTGAGAATAAAACAGGTCTATATGCTTGTGTGATGTTTCCGTAAAAGTTTGTTGCTCCTAATTTGTACTCCATTCCTAATCCAAACAAAGGTTTGTTTCTTACCAATTGTTTGCTTTCAAACGGATCGTCATTGCCAGATGTGATTCCAAAACGACCTTCTCCCTCAGCAGTGATGTGCTCAAAACGAACTCCAGGAACAACACTCCATTTATCAGTCACTTTAAATTGGTTTTCGGCAAAAAAAGCAATGTTTTGTGTTTTAAACTGCAAGTCTCTTGGGTATTTTGCTGACGTACTTAAGTCGAAATCAGACCCTGCAGTTCCTGCTCCTTCTTGTTGTCTTTGCGTTTGTGCTTGGTAAGCACGAACTCCAAATGCCAAAGTGTTTTTATTTTTTCCTAAGGTGTACGTATAGGTGTTTCTGTTTTCGATTCCGAAGTTCTTGTAAAAATCGCGGTCAACTCTTCTATTGCCGTTAGAGTCTGGATTGTTTGGTGTTGCTGTATTTCCAACACTATTTCTTTCTCCAATTAATCCAAAAAGTTTAGTATTCGATTTTATAGAAGGAGACAATTGCGTGTCTAGTGTTAATGCAAACAAATTCCAAGGCGTTCCAAACCAGTTTCTTTCTCTAAAAGATTGTCTAGAATTTGCAGCAAATTGAGCGTCTGTTAAACCGCCTGCTTGTTGCATTTGGTAATCCATATTGGTGTATTCTGCTGCTAATTTGGTTTTTTCTGTAAAGGCATATTCTAAAAATACATGTGAGTTACGTACTTTATATTGGCTGTTTTCTCTCCATCCATCGGCGCTACGAGAGTGGTTGTAGGCGTAATATGAAAACTTATTTATTTTACCACCAATTGCATTGTAACTACTCATTAAGTTATAGCTTCCGGCTGTGTTTTGAGTTTCAAAGCTGAATTTTTTGTTTTGCTCGCGTTTTAAAACGTAGTTCACCATTCCACCAAACTGAGGGCCAAATTGTAATGAAGCACCACCACGAACTAGTTCAATGTTTTCTACTGCTTCTAAAGGTGGGTTGTAATACGCTTCTGGGTAACCAAAAACATCTGATGAGATATCGTAACCATTTTGTCTAGTGTTTAATTCCCAGCTACGGTTAGGGCTTAAACCACGAACTCCAATATTAATTTGAATACCAGATCCTTCGTTTTCCCAAACAGTAACACCAGGAACACGAGAGAAAACTTCGCGCGCATTGTTGGTAGTTAAGTTAGAGGTAAAGGCAGATAATTTTAAAACTTCGTTCTTTTTTCCTGAAAAAAGTACGGTTCCTTTTACTTCTGGTTGTCTTTCTGGGCTTTGTTTAAATGGGGTAACGGTTACTTCTTGTAAATCAATTATTAAAGAGTTAGCTCTTGTAATACTGTCTTTTTGTGCTTGTGTAAGTTCTTTTTCCTGAGCAAAAGCAAATACCGAGGTAAGTATTGCAGCTGTTACTAAACTGTTTCTCATTTTTATTTAGATTAATTCTATGCTGCAAAGATAAAACGAGAAACTTATTTAGACAAATTAAAAATAATTAAATTTACGATTTAACGATTGTTCAATTAGTAAAGGGATATTTTGAATTATTTCAAGATTTGAAAAGCAATCAAGGCAACGGCATAAGCAAATGCCGACATGAATAAAAGCTGACCAGCAGGCCATTTCCAAGAGTTAGTTTCCTTTTTTGTTACTGCCAAAGTACTAGCACATTGCATGGCAAAAGCATAAAACAAAAGCAATGAGATACCAGAGGCAAAGTTAAACACTTTCTCGCCTGTAGCAGGATTGATTTCGGCTGCCATTTTGTTTTTGATAGTGACTTCGTTTTCGCTACCGCCAACGCTGTAAATGGTTGCCAGCGTTCCTACAAACACTTCTCGGGCCGCAAACGAACTGATAATGGCAATACCAATTTTCCAGTCGTAACCCAATGGAGAGATAACAGGTTCAATTGCTTTTCCCATGATCCCAATATAGGAGTTCTCTAGTTTTTGTGAGGCAACTGCATTTTCAAAATCAGCAGGAGATAATGGTTTGTTAATGGTATTTTGAGTAACAATTTCTTCCGCTTTGTTGAATTTTTCTCCAGGTCCGTAAGAGGCCAAAAACCAAAGCACTATCGAAATGGCAAGTATAATTTTACCCGCGCCAAATATAAATGCTTTTGTTTTTTCGATTACGTTGATACCTACATTTTTAAACAAAGGCAATTTGTAATTCGGCATTTCAACCACAAAATACGTTTTGCTTTGAATTTCCAGGATTTTGTTCAAGATATAAGCCGAGAAAATGGCCATCCCAAATCCCAACAAATACAACAACATCAAGGTCATTCCTTGCATGTTCAAGAAACCAAACAAGCGTTCGTCAGGAATAACAAGTGCAATAATAATGGCGTAAACGGGCAGTCTAGCCGAACAAGTGGTAAACGGTGTAACCAATATAGTAATTAATCGCTCTTTCCAGTTTTCGATATTTCGCGTAGCCATAATTGCAGGAATAGCGCAGGCAGTTCCTGAAATAAGCGGTACCACACTTTTACCAGAAAGTCCAAATTTGCGCATGATTTTATCCATCAAAAACACCACACGGCTCATGTAACCGCTTTCTTCAAGAATGGAAATAAACATAAACAAGAAGGCAATTTGAGGTATAAAAATTAAAATTCCTCCAATACCAGGAATAATTCCTTGCGAAATCAAATCGGTTAGAACACCGGCTGGCAACTGCTCTGCCGCGAGCGAACTCAATGAGGCAAAAGAGGTATCTATGAAATCCATCGGAATTTTTGACCATTCAAAAATAGATTGAAAGATGACAAACAAAATCAAAAAGAAAATCGCATAACCCCAAACTTTGTGTGTAAGCACGCGATCAAGCTGGCTGCGGTAATCTTTGGCAACGCTGCTATCTACTTTTAAACCTACCTTCAAAACATCGTTAATAAATTGATAGCGTTTGATGGTTTCCTTTTGTTGCAAGCGTTTTAAATCAGAGTGTGATTTGGTAAATGAACTGCGAATTTCATTTCGATCTAAGTTCAAAAAGTTCACATCTTGCGTAATTACCAACCATAATTTGTATAAAAGCTGATTGGGAAATGCTTTGCGTAAACTATTGAAATAATCCGGATCGATAACCGAAGCATTCAAGCATGGTTCGCTCGAAATGGTTTTGAAACTTACAATTAACTGCTTCAATTCTTCAATTCCGTATCCTTTACGCGAACTGATCAAGGCAATTTTAGTGTTTAAATGTTCCTCTAGATAAGGAATGTCCAGTGAAATTCCTTTGAACTTCATTCTGTCAGCCATGTTGATGACAAGAATCGTCGGAATTTCAAGATCTTTTATTTGTGTAAAAAGTAGTAAGTTTCGTTTTAAATTCTCCACATCTGTAACCACAAGTGCTACGTCAGGATATAACTTGTCATTTTTATTGAGCAATAATTCAATAACAACATTTTCATCAATAGAACTTGCGTTCAAGCTATACGTTCCTGGTAAATCCAGAATGTTGGCTTTGATGTTATTGGATAGTTTGCAGAAACCAATCTTTTTTTCAACAGTAATTCCTGGGTAATTACCCACTTGTTGATTCAATCCTGTAAGCTGATTAAAAACCGAAGTTTTACCCACATTAGGGTTGCCAATTAAGGCTACATTGATGTTTTGTTTGCTTACCATAGGTCGGTTTTTAATAGGTCAACTGCAATTTCTTTAGCGGTTTCAATTCTAATAGCCACATGCGAACCATTGATATTTAAAAACAAAGGATCACCAAAAGGGGCAACTTGTAAGAGCTCGACCATATTGCCAGGCAAGCAACCCATTTCCAGTAATTTTAACGGAACGGTATCAATATCAAAGTCTTTGATTATGGCTTTTTCGCCTTTTTTGAGAGAATGTATCGTTGTTTGCAAACCTTATTTAGATTGAATTAAGATTGCAAAAATACACATTTTATAACAAACACAATTCATTGAGATAACAATTATTAAATTATACAAATGCCGATAAAATCGTTGTCCTAAATAGGTTGTGTGCGTATTTTTAAGTGTGTTAGGCTATTCTTCTGTTAAAAAACGGATATCTTCAATTAAGCGTTTTATGTCTTCTTTGTTGGTACCGTCATAAAAACCACGAACTCGTCTTTTAGTATCTACCAAAACAAAGTTTTCGGTGTGAACCATATCATACAATTCACTTGGCTTGCCTAGTTTCACAGCTAAGTACGATTTTCTAGCCATGGCATAGATTTCTTTTTTATCGCCGGTAACTAAATTCCATTTGGCATCGATTACATTGTGTTTTTTGGCGTAAGCCTTAAGTACAGGAACACTATCCGTTTCAGGAAATACGGTATGTGAGAGTAATTTAACTTTAGGATTTGTGGCAAAAGCTTTTTGAACTTCTTCTAGATTCACTGACATTTTCGGACAAATTGAACCACAAGTAGTAAAAAAGAAATCGGCTACATAAATTTTTCCTTCATAATCTTTTTGAGTAATTGTGTCGCCGTTTTGGTTCACAAATGAAAAATCAGCAATAGTATGGTATTTACTTTTGTATTGGACTGTGCTGTCTACTAGTTCTGGATTAACATCAGCTGGATTGTAAATAGGTAGTGATTTTGCAGGCTTTAATGCCGAGTAGAAAAGGGATAAAATAATGACCGAAAGCAAACCGAAAATTCCTAGAAACAAACGGTATTTTTTTAAGATTTCTAACATAGTTCTATTTTGGTACAAAAATACACAAATGCAAATTGTTTTGTATTGTAATTAACAGAGTTTTATTTTTAGTTGAAACTTGTTCTTAGACTAAAAAAAGAGGTTTAGAGTTTAAACCTTTTTCAAATTTTTTTGTCAAACCAAAATGTTTTGTGATAATCTGAGGAAACTTTAATTGTCAGTAAATTTATTAATAGCTTTGTTTACTTAACTAAAAAACTAATTAAAATGAAAAAAACCAACAATAAGCAATTGCTTTTTGTGATTCCTGCAATGATGGCTTTTGCAGTGGGTCAAGCCCAAAGTAATCCTGCGGCTAAGGAGCCAGGGATTAATGTGAATTACATGGACAAAAAAGTGAAGCCAAGTAACGATTTCTTTCGTTACGTAAACGGAACTTGGTTAGACAACACTGCAATTCCTGCGGATAGAACCCGTTGGGGAAGTTTTGATGAGTTGCGTCAAAGAACAGATGCGGATGCGTTAGCTATTTTAAAAGAAGCAGCCACGAACCCAACTTACAAATCAAATACCGATCAAGGTAAAGCGATTAATTTGTACAAGTCTATTTTGGACACCGTTGGTCGTAACAAAATGGGAATTGCGCCATTAAAACCTTTCCTTAAAAAAATTGATGCGGTTAAAAATGCTAAAGATCTTGAAGCATTATTAATCGAAATGGAGCCAATAGGTGGTATTGGTTTTATGGGAGCAGGTGTAGGTACCGATGCTAAAAACAGTAGCCGAAATGTAATCAATGTAGGTCCAGGTGGAGTAGGTTTGCCAGACAGAGATTATTACGTATCTGAAGATGCCGACTCTAAAGAAAAACGTGCAAAATACGTACTTCACGTTGCTAAAATGTTGCAATTTCTTGGTGATAAGCCAGCCGTAGCTCAGGCAAATGCAGAGAAAATTTTAGCGCTTGAAATTGCCATGTCTAAACCAAGATTAGACAGAGTAGAGCGCAGAGACCGTCGTAAGTCATACAACCCAATGACTTTAGCAGAGTTGAGTAAATTAACGCCATCGATAAACTGGAATAATTATTTCACTAAAATTGGTTTGGCGAAAGTTGATACCGTAATTGTATCACAACCTAAATACATGGTAGCGCTTGAAACGATGTTGAAAGAAAATAAAGTTGACGAGTGGAAAGCATATATGCGTTGGAGTTTATTAAACAGAGCTTCAAGCCAACTATCTACCGATATTGAAAACGCCAACTTTGAGTTTTACGGAAAAACCTTAACGGGTGCGGTAAGCCAAAGACCACGTGATGAAAGAGCACTTCAAACAATCAATGGAACGGTTGGTGAAGCTTTAGGAAAATTATACGTAGAGAAAAAATTTCCGGCTGAGGCCAAAGCCAAAGCAGAAAAAATGATCAAAAACATCTTCCGTGCTTTCGAAAATAGAATTAACAACTTATCTTGGATGTCTGCTGAAACTAAGGTAAGCGCCTTAGCTAAATTGAACAAATCCAGAATCAAAATTGGATATCCTGACAAGTGGAAAGACTATTCTGCTTTAACAATCAAGAGTCCAGAAGAAGGAGGAAGCTTTTTTTCAAATGCTTTGAGCATGGCTAAATGGCGTTTTCAAGAAAACATTGCTGAGTTGAACAAACCAGTAGATAAAGAGCGTTGGGGCATGTCACCACAAACCGTAAATGCATATTACAATCCATCAAATAATGAGATTGTTTTCCCAGCAGCTATCTTACAACCACCGTTTTACAACTACCAAGCTGATGAGGCTGTGAATTATGGCGGAATTGGTGGCGTTATTGGTCACGAAATTTCACATGGTTTTGACGATTCAGGATCGCGTTACAACGCTGACGGAAACCTAGTTGACTGGTGGACTGCAGATGATTTAAAACAATTCTCAGCTTTAACAGGAGCTTTGGCTGCACAGTACAGCGCATTGGAGCCATTGCCAGGAACTTTTGTAGATGGTAAATTTACATTGGGTGAAAACATTGGTGATTTAGGTGGTGTAAACGCAGCTTATGACGGTTTACAATTGTACTTGAAAGAAAATGGAAATCCAGGCTTGATTGATGGATACACTCCTGAGCAGCGTTTCTTTATTTCTTGGTCAACGATCTGGCGTTCTAAAATGCGTGATGAGGCTTTGAAAAACCAAGTAAAAACCGATCCGCACTCTCCAGGAATGTACCGTGCGTATGTGCCTTTGCAAAACATTGATACTTTTTATCAAGCTTTTGATATCAAAGAAAATGATGGTATGTACATTGCACCTGAAAAACGTGTAAGAATCTGGTAATTCAGTATCTTATAAATGCAAAACCCATTCGTTAAGGCGAATGGGTTTTTTTATGCCTAAAAGTCAAATTTTAAGGAATGGAAAGCTGTTGTTTTTTTGGAGCAGTACTTTTTTGCTCCGTACACTACTCGTCCCGCTGTACGCTATATTCCCGATAAATAAAAACTACGGCAAAAAAGCCTTGTTTTTCTAAATCGGGAGATGCCGCTGCCATCGGGGCTACGATAGTTCGTTTTATTTTAAACTAAAATCTACAAGGTCATAAGTGGTGTACATTCCCTCAACATCTTTAATACTATGTTTGGCTTCTAGCGGGAAATATTTTTCTAGTATATCAATACTTGTTATAAATGGATGAAAATTGGACTTAATATCTTCGGTAACCCATAATTCCATAACATTTACAATTGTATTTAAACCTGGAGGTTGTTCTAAATCGAAATAATCCATAACAACTTTATAACATTTAAATTGTTTAATGATTTTTGTTTCATTTTTGAATTCTTCAACTTTTGTTATAATCAATAAGTCATCATCTTTTAAATCACTACTATTAATAAACTTTTTTTTCTCTACGTATTGGCCGTTTGACGAAATAAATTCTTCAATTTCATCATTGTTATAGGAGTGATGAAATTTAATTATGCTTTTTGGCTCCTTTGAAAAAACTTGTTGCAATGCAACAGATTTAATCATGTCGAACATTGGATATAACTGCTCATCTCTTTGATTTATTGTGTCTAGTACCTTACCCTTTTCTAATAGAGCATGCTTTTTTACCTCTAAGGTCAATTTATCAAAAACTTTTTCCATAGACTTTTTATACAATACAGTATCTGTAATTATTTCTTTTTTCACAAAAACAATTGCTCCCTTTGTGGGAACAATTGTTTTATTTTGCGAATAAAGTGCATTACAACTAATGAGCAGCACTAGTAAGATCTTGACATTTTGTAAATTACGCTTTCCCATAGATCTTTTCTCTCTCACCTCCATGAAGCCATTCGGTCAATTTTAACTCACTTGGCATAAACTCAATTCCAGTACAACCTGCTTCTTCTATTTTTTGCTTTAATTTCTCAGAGACCATGTATTTAACTCCGCCTTCAACTTGTCTTAGTACAAAAAAATCTTCTGGTAAATTGTCATTTAGCACAAATCTCTCAATATAAATATTACTAGGATATCCTATTTTATCAATTTGCATTTTTTCTTTTTCATATTCTTCTATATTTGTGATTGGCAATTTTTTTATTTTGTCAAATAACCCATCCATTAAAAAAATCTCTGACTTATTAAAATCTATAAATTCTGAGTTTACCTCATAGAGGTTTAATGTCCAGTAATCCTCAATCATTTCGTTTTTGTAAACAACAGGGGATTTACAAAACTGTAATCCTGTTTTTCTATTATTTTCAAGAATTGATTTAAGTTTGCCACTCATTAATAATTTTGATGAGAAACCTATAATATCCGCAGATAACAAATCTGTCAATTTTGCTTTCTTCATTAAAATAGCATTTGCAGTAATCGGTTCAAAATCGGTCTTAACAAAATCTACCCTGTCTATAAATTTATCATCATCCCATATGTCACAATGGTAAATCGCTTGTTGCACTTGAGAGTGAGTTCCAACTATCTTTTTATTTCCCGAATTTGTAATACAATAATATTTCATAATCTAAAAAATTAATTGGTTAATTGGTGTGTTGGGATTATTTTTAATAGCTGTTTTTACTTTATCTATAATTTTGACCACTTCATTGTATGCTTGATTTGGAGTTACATTTGTAGGTATAGCGTCTAGATATCTTTGAATTAATCTATCATACTCAAAGTGACTACCATTATGAATTGCTCTACCCAATGGTATCCCATTTAATGCTTCGTTCATGTGAAAAGCATCTGCGGATTTAGCTGCCTTTTGGATAGCTGGATGAATACTCTTAGCCCATGGGATAATATGATGTGCTTGTCGAGCATCACTCACAGCAAGTCCTATCACTTTGCGTAGTTCAGATCTATGGCCGAATTTTAGAATATTACCTTCCATTTTCCATACCAACAATACTTTATGTGTAATTGTAGAGACAGAACTAGTAGCATTTTTTACTTTTATGGCATATTTTGTAGATAACGAAGCCCAACCTACTATTGGCACTGCGCTGGCATAACTCAACGTAGCATTTACGCCATCTCCTTCTATGGTGTAAAGAACACCATTCGCTAAATCGGCTACTTCTCCAAAGACTGGAATTAGTCCAAAAGCATCTAATGACATGTGCCTAAAATCCCATAAAATGCTATAATAAATTTGTACTTCATTCCAATCACGATGTAGATATTTTTTTGCTGCTCGTTGTATTAAATATTCTTGAGCAATTCGAGCAACTAATGTAGGATCAATTAAAAATTGATTTTGAACATCTTCGCTGAAGTAACTAATATTATCTTGAACAAATGATTCGGTTAAATTATCTTGGAAATTATTTGTATCCTTTAAAGCTTTAAAAAATAATTCAGTAGTTTCACGATCGCTTTCTGAATAATTTATCGAACAATAATTAATAACTTGCTTTGTAAAATCTGCAGCTTCCACATTTGGTTTTTCTAATAAATAATTAAATGCCCAATAATGAAGTTGGTTAATTGTGGTAAAAGGCAAATTACTCATAGGTATACTGGCAACACTATCATAATTGGCAAGTGCAAAAGCTACTTTATTTTGATTGTCGATGTTTAACCCACCATTATTTTTCATAAAATTAATGATCGTATTGTGCATCCAGTTGTTAGCCAGTACTACATTATTTAAATGCTGTGGCAACGTATTAATAAAACCAGCTACTTCTATAGCAAAAAGAAAATCAGGATTATTAATATCTTGTTCACCTTCATAGGGAATAGGTATGTATACACCCTCTAAACCGCCACCGCCACCGCCGCTTTCACCACCTTCATTACCATAATCTCCCTCACTACTTGAGCCTCCACCACCTGATCCACAATATTCGTAAGCAACTGATGTGGAAACACATAAACTACAAAGATCACAAACTCCACTTGAACAACTACCAGTTTTAGTACAATTAAACGTAGTAGTTGGTGTTTCGCACATAGTACCTGCACCCACAGAAATTATCGTCCTACTTTGTAATTGTGGGGTACTCATATAAATAACTTCTGAACTTTTTAATCGGTAGTCACCACTCTGGGTATTTAGTGCTTCTTTGTTTTTGAACAATAATTCGGCCCATTGCCCGCCATTTTTATGATAAACGAGGTTATAATATTCGTGTGGCTTTAATGCATTTTTATCAATAGGATAAATTCTGAAACTATAAGTTGCTTTATTATTTTGTGCAACATGTTTTAAAATCTTTGTTGTGTCAATTATAAAGTCATTCTTAATATACCTCTTTTTGAGTTGTTTGTCTAGTGTTATTGACTTGAATAAAGCAAAATTATCTTGTTGTGTCTCTTTTTTAAACTGACTGAAAGAAACATCTTTTTTTGAAGTGTTGATTTTGCTGTGCCTTTCTAAAGGATAGGTATCGTCGCTGCAATTAAATAGTGGTAACGCGGTAAGGAGTACGACAATTGTTTTAAATGTTTTTTTTAATAGCTGTTGCATAAATATAGATATTGGAGTTTATAAGTTATTTGTCCATCAGTGTAATATTATTTTGAAGTACTATGAACTAAAATAGTAGTTATTTATCAAAAATGTTGATAAATTGCTATAATTATCAAAATCCGAGACAATATTATCTGATTTTTTTATTGATGATGGACTAAGTTTATTAGCTTCATCAAATGATAGTTTTTTTAAATTAATTTTTGTTTCTTATTTCTGAATTATTTGTTCTTTAGCTTGGCAACCCAACATTAATTATAAAAACATCAGTAGTAATAGTGTTTTTTTCAATCTTACTTTTTTAATTTAATTAATAGTTTGTAGATTCTAGTTTGTATTCTCATAATTTTTGATTTGATTGGTAAATCTAGACTATTGGTTTAATATAATTTTACGGTTTTTATGTTAAAATTTTACGGTTTTATGTTAAAATTACACTAATGGTAACTACAATTTTGGTCTCTAGTTTAATTTTTTTTAAGTTTTAAGAGAGCTAACAAATGAAATCATTAATAAGTTCATTGTCTAGCTTGACAGCCCCGGGGTTTTGGGACTTACACGGTAATGATGCCGCTTCTATCGGGGCTACGATAGTTCGTTTTATTTTTATTAGAAAATCAGCAAATGGAATTTGTACAGACCTAACAGGTTTTATTGTCTTTTTTTAAGTCTTTTTTAATTGCAATAAGAATTGATTTATAAGCAACTTTGAGATAACATAATGTGTCAGTAGTTATTTATTTCTCTTCAGTTCTTCAATTTTTAACTTTAAGTATTTTCGAACTAATAGGTATAAGTCTAGGATTAAGAGCAATGCAATAACTACTAAGACAGCTGGAATCAGTGCAATAAGGTTTCTAACATAGTAATTTTGTTTGTTTTTTATTTTTATATCGTTTCTAAATTTTATAATAATCGAATAGGTATTTTAAAACCTGTTAGGTCTCAACTTAGGCTTGAGATCAAAACGTGTACAGATGAATCAAAAATTCGAACAGATTATCAGATTTTTTATATTGTTAAGTAAACTATTTACTAATCTACATTTTTAGTAAAATAAGTGCATCCTAATTCAAACCAACTTTGTCCAATCTTTATAGGTGTCATTTCAACTTCTATATCTTCTCCTTTGTACCCAAAGCCTTGTAAATCATCGTCTCCTATAAATTCGTCTAATTTATCATCAAATATGAGTTCAAGCTTGTTTTGTACAAGATATATTGCCATTAAGACCTGGCTTCTAATATCTTCTTCTTCTTGATCAGTAAATTTGATTAGGCCAAGTTGTTCATAAACTGAAATTGGATCATAAAAATGATAGTCAGCTACTTGAATCATTTCACGACTTTCTATATCATCAGGATACTTTGGCAGTTGATATTCTTCACACAATCTATGAAAAGCAATAGTAGCTTGCTCCTTATAAGATTTTGTTTGACTTTCAATTTCTTTTAATATTTTAGATAGTTTTGCATCGGTATCAATCCATTCCTGCAATGGATTGTGTTCATTATTACTATGCTTTTCCATATATTTTTTCTCTTTCGCCTCCATGAAGCCATTCATTAATAGATAACTCTATGGGTTGAAACTCAATTCCCGTACAGCCAGCATCTTCAATTTCTTGTTTTAGTTTTTCAGATACTATGTATTGTCCAGCAGTTTTTATAAAGAAAAAATCTTCCTTTACATCTGAATTTAAACAAATATTTTCTATGGAAACTATTTCCATTTTTTGTTTATGGAATTCAGTTAACTTTAAAAATTCATCCATTGAACTAACTACTACTGTTTTCGGTTCTGTACCTCCCTGCTTTTTTTTTATTCTTACAATAATTTTACTCTTAGAGAAGTTAATGTATTCCATATTGAATTCGTAGGTGTGCAATACCCAAAATTCC
The DNA here is from genome assembly GCF_918731615.1 of Flavobacterium sp. CECT 9288. Lineage (NCBI taxonomy): Bacteria > Pseudomonadati > Bacteroidota > Flavobacteriia > Flavobacteriales > Flavobacteriaceae > Flavobacterium > Flavobacterium sp. CECT 9288. The sequence continues at coordinate 3,568,716 of NZ_OU957226.1, forward strand.
TCAAATTCATTACCGTCCCTCAAGACGGAACTTTTAAAAAATTGCATTCCAGTTGCTCGTTTACTTTCTAATATTGATTTTAACTTATCACTGATTAGCAATTTTGATGTAAATCCCATGCTAGAACTATCAATTAAATCAGTTAGTTTTGATTTAGCGTGTAAAATAGCATTAGCCACAATTGGTTGTACAGTTATTTTTACAAAATGAAATCGGTCAATAAAAAGGGTGTCATTCCATACATGACAGTTATATTTTACTTCCTTTACTTGAGGATAATGACCTATTACTTTTTTTTTTAATGAGTTTCTGATATAATAAAATTTCATAATTAAAAATTTAATTGATTTATAGGTGTATTAGGATTATTTTGTATGGCAGTTCTTATATCTTGTATTAAATCTACAAGAAAGTCATAACATTGATTAGGAGTTGCATTTGGATTTGCTTGATTAAAAAAATCAAATCTTTCTTGAATAAGATCGTCGTAGTGAGCATGACTTCCATTATGAACAGCTTTACTCAGAGGAATACCATTTAAAGCTTCGTTTAGATGAAAAGCACTACCACTTTTTGAAGCTTTTTGCACAATAGATTTTGTTTGTTTATTCAAAGGAATAATGTGATGTGCTTGTAATCCATTGCCAACTGTCATTCCTAAAACTTTTCTTAATTGTTTTCTACAATAATCATTTGTGCCAAAGAACAAATTACCATTAGGTAAAACTTTCCATACTAGTTTTACTTTTGTATTTATGTCAACCGCAGTATTTACAACTTTTAAACTATATTTTACTCCAACTGAAGCCCAACCAGCAACAGGCACTGCGCTGACATAACTCAACGTAGCATTTACGCCATCTCCTTCTATGGTGTAAAGAACACCGTTTGTCAAATCTGCTACTTCACCTAGCACTGGTATCAAACCAAATGCGTCAAGACCAATATGAATAATATCTTTACTAGCGTAATACAAACATTTTGCTCTACTGTATTCAGGATTTAATTGTCTTATGCTTCTATAGTTAAAGTATAGTTTTAGTGCGAACATATTACCAAAATCGGGCGGGAGAGATGCTAAATCCAAATCTACGTATTGATCAAGACTTAATCCGAATTCATCTGTCAATAAATTTGTTTGAGAATTATTTAATCGAATTGATAGATTAATTAAATTGTTTGTATCAGCCTGATTTGAATCATTCTGTGCTAAATTAATCATTTCATTGAAAAATTCAATTTTTTCCAAACTAGTAATGTTCTCTAAAATACTTTTTTGTGTCAAAGGATCAAGTTTTGACAAAAATTCTCCATGTAAGAGTAAAAATTGAAATGAACTGAAATTAAAATTATTAATTGCGTTAAGTTCATAAGAAGTCCCATTATATTGGTTGAATAATATTGGCATATTACTAAACGCATACTTTAGCGCGATTTGATTTTGAGTAGATAAGCCACCATTTGGTTTTTCTAATAAATAATTAAATGCCCAATAATGAAGTTGGTTAATTGTGGTAAAAGGCAAATTACTCATAGGTATACTGGCAACACTATCATAATTGGCAAGTGCAAAAGCTACTTTATTTTGATTGTCGATGTTTAACCCACCATTATTTTTCATAAAATTAATGATCGTATTGTGCATCCAGTTGTTAGCCAGTACTACATTATTTAAATGCTGTGGCAACGTATTAATAAAACCAGCTACTTCTATAGCAAAAAGAAAATCAGGATTATTAATATCTTGTTCACCTTCATAGGGAATAGGTATGTATACACCCTCTAAACCGCCACCGCCACCGCCGCTTTCACCACCTTCATTACCATAATCTCCCTCACTACTTGAGCCTCCACCACCTGATCCACAATATTCGTAAGCAACTGATGTGGAAACACATAAACTACAAAGATCACAAACTCCACTTGAACAACTACCAGTTTTAGTACAATTAAACGTAGTAGTTGGTGTTTCGCACATAGTACCTGCACCCACAGAAATTATCGTCCTACTTTGTAATTGTGGGGTACTCATATAAATAACTTCTGAACTTTTTAATCGGTAGTCACCACTCTGGGTATTTAGTGCTTCTTTGTTTTTGAACAATAATTCTTCCCATTGCCCGCCATTTTTATGATAAACGAGGTTATAATATTCGTGTGGCTTTAATGCATTTTTATCAATAGGATAAATTCTGAAACTATAAGTTGCTTTATTATTTTGTGCAACATGTTTTAAAATCTTTGTTGTGTCAATTATAAAGTCATTCTTAATAGACCTCTTTTTGAGTTGTTTGTCTAGTGTTATTGACTTGAATAAAGCAAAATTATCTTGTTGTGTCTCTTTTTTAAACTGACTGAAAGAAACATCTTTTTTTGAAGTGTTGATTTTGCTATGCCTTTCTAAAGGATAGGTATCGTCGCTGCAATTAAATAGTGGTAAAGCGGTAAGGAGTACGACAATTGTTTTAAATGTTTTTTTTAATAGCTGTTGCATAAATATAGATATTGGAGTTTATAAGTTATTTGTCCATCAGTGTAATATTATTTTGAAGTACTATGAACTAAAATAGTAGTTATTTATCAAAAATGTTGATAAATTGCTATAATTATCAAAATCCGAGACAATATTATCTGATTTTTTTATTGATGATGGACTAAGTTTATTAGCTTCATCAAATGATAGTTTTTTTAAATTAATTTTTGTTTCTTATTTCTGAATTATTTGTTCTTTAGCTTGGCAACCCAACATTAATTATAAAAACATCAGTAGTAATAGTGTTTTTTTCAATCTTACTTTTTTAATTTAATTAATAGTTAGTGGATTATAGTTTGTATTCTCATAATTTTTGATTTGATTGGTAAATCTAGACTATTGGTTTAATATAATTCTACGGTTTTTATGTTAAAATTTTACGGTTTTATGTTAAAATTAAACTAATGGTACTACAATTTTGGTCTCTAGTATAATTTTTTTTTAAGTTGTTCGAGAGCTATCAAATGAAATAATTAATAAGTTCATTGTCTAGCTTGACAGCCCCCATCAGGTGCTCGTTTGCAACGAGTACTTACTTACTTTATTAACGAAAACAAAGCGTTTGCAACGCGGCTCTATTACACGCATTACCATAAAGGATGCCGCTTCCATCGGGGCTACGATAGTTCGTTTTTTTTCATTACAAAATCAGCAAATGGAATTTGTAAATAACCAAGCGGTTTTATAAACCTGTTAGGTGTCTTAGCTTTCGTACCTAAGCATGGCCCTTCGTCGTATATTGTATCGTGCCATAGTGGGGCGCTTGGTTTTATTTTCCTACTGAAAAGCGATACGATCTTCATAGCCCTGATGGCAGCGGAAATCCTCTTGTGCCAGTCCCGAAACTTCGGGATGGCACAGGAGATTGTAGCGTACAGCAGGAAAAAACGACTGGAAAAGATGCCCGCCTGCTCCTAAAATCAAGAATAATTGTTGTAAATTATTGGTGGTTTTATTCTTTTGCGCGTGCTTTACGCAAGGAGTAATTTACTAAATACAACCCAAATAAAGTTACGCTTCCACCGATGGCAATGGCGGCATTTAGGGTTTCCCCAAAGATTATAGCGCCAAGCAACACGGCAATAATAGGGTTGATGTACGAGTAAACACTACTGATAGATGCCGGTAAATGTTGTAGCGCATAAATAAAGGCAATAAAAGTAAGTACCGATCCAAAAATAACCAAATACGCAATAGACCACCATGAAATTGCTGGTATCTCATGCAATGGAACCGATATTCCTGCGGCACCTGTATAAGCAAACACTAAAATACTAGACAAGAACATTTGGATTCCTAAACTAAAGTACGGATTGAAACTAGCTGCTTTCTGCTTTGTATATAAGGTTCCAAAAGCCCATGTTAAAGTAGAAATGATGGAGATTATGATACCAAATTTAAAATCGGGAATTAAAAAATCTGCTAAGTGATCATAAAAAATGACGCATACGCCACTAAAACTAATTATTAAACCTAGAATAGAAAACTTAGACAAGCGTTCTCCTTGAAAGAAAGAAATAATGACAATCCATAACGGGACACAAGCCCCAATAATGGCACCAAGACCACTACTGATGTACTTTACTCCCCATGTACTTAATGCATTGCTCAAAACAAAGTTTAAAAAGCTCAGTATAATGATGGTCTTCCATTGTTTTCCCTTAGGCCATGGCGTTTTTTTAAATAAGAAATAAGAAATATAAAGGAATCCTCCCAAAAACTGCCTAATGGCTACTAGTTGTAGGGCTGGCATGTGTTTTACGCCTTCTTTTGAGGCGATCCAGGTGGTTCCCCAAAAAAAACTGATCCAACATAAGGCCAAAATGGGCAATCCAATAGCGTTTACTCTTGACGAAAAAGCGTTTTTAATTTTAGTTTTCACATTATAAATTTGGTTGTGCAAAAGTATACTTTAAAACCGATTCGGTTTTAGTACTTGAAATAGTTTTTCCAAAAATTAGACCTTGTTGTTCAAATTTTGGCAAATCCAAATCATAGTCTACCGCTTTTTGAGTGTAATATTCCTTTCTGCTAGGATGATATGGTGTAACTGCATTAAAGGTTTCGTCCCAAACCTGTTGTGACAAAATAGCGTTGATAATTCCTATGCAATCCTCTTGATGAATTAAGTTTATGGGAGCATCTGGGTTTTCCAAATTTTCTCTGCCGGCTAAGAATTTTATGGGATGACGATCGGCACCAATGAGACCTCCAAAACGAACTATGGTAGTTTTAAAATCAATAGCGCTTTGTAAAAGTTGTTCGGTTGCCAGCAATTGCTTGCCACTTTCGGTATCTGGCATAGGAATAGTTTCTTCAGTAACCAGTGTGTTTTGGTCCCCGTAAACCGAGGTAGAACTAATAAAAAGAACGTTTTCTACACCAGCTTTTTCAATATAAGGAATTAGATTTATAATTTTAGAAACAAAACTTTCAGTTCCAGCTCCTCTAAGCTTAGGAGGAATATCTAGTATTAAAGTAGAACAATCTTGCAGTAAACCAGCAATGTTACCAGATATAGATTCCTCATGGAGCGATATTAAAAAAGGATTTATTCCAGCATCTGCCAGAATTTGTAATTTCTCTGCGGATGTTGTTGATCCATTTATCTCATAGTTTTTTTTCAATAAGGCTTTCGCCAAAGGTAAACCGAGCCATCCGCAACCTAAAATGCTAATTTTTGTCATGATTTTGTGCTTACTTTATTGTTAAGCTGTCTTGTAAGGATTGTTTTTTGTATCGGCTGTGGCCAATAGGTGTTTTGAGTTTCACCGGCGTAACTACAACAACAGGACTAGGTTTTATTTTTTGTCTAATGACAACTGCATCATTCAATACAAAAGGTGTAGGCATCATCCAGTTTTCTCTTTTTGCTAGTTCAAATAATGGGTTTGTGGTTAAATCAAAAGAGCTTTCTAGCAATTCCATATCAAATTTATTTCCAGATTCTATCTCAAATTGCAGTACTAGCGGAGCATTGTTTACTACATAATAGCTAACAATTTTTTTGCCTTTTCGTTCGTAATTTCCTTTTTTGTGTTCAAGTGCTGTTGCTCCGTTAGCTATAAAGTTCTTGATTTTCATACCTTCATTGGCAAACACATCGTAGCGGTTTACATTTCTATTTGGAGCTATTTGGATTTTTAAATACCTTTTGGCACCAATAGTTCTATCATAAATAAAAGTAACTGTAGGCGGAGCAATTTTTTTTACTGGAGCAGGAGTAGTGTAGGTGAAACCGGAGTTGTATTTACTAAATAAGGGAAGCTCATTTAGAGTTGAAGCTGTTTCGGGATTATTGCCCAAGTACGTTTTGGTCCACGAGTCAAGATTGCTGTCATACGTGGCCCATTTTGCCATCTTTTTATCAGAATCATATACATAAAGCAAACTGTTTGATTTGGCTTTGCCAAATTCATAACCAGACTCATAATGTGCTTTGGCAAAAAAACCAACTGATACCATCAGAAATCCTGCAGCCCAAATTCCTTTTTTGGCGTAAGTTCCAAAAACAAAATAGAGAATACCCACTGCTAACGCCGTTAACACTGCACTTCCAAAAAGTACTTTTAATCCCAATCCCACCGGTAACATTTGGATAAAAGGAGTAATGATCAATAAAGCTGGAATACTCAATAGTAAGTTGACTGTTTTATTAGATTTTTGAGTAAGAACAAATATCCCAAAAACGAGCAGTCCAAAACAAACAGGAACTATCAAAAATCCTGCGCCTGGTAAGTACACCGCTAGTAAACCATTGATAATAATCCATAGTGTAAGTGGTGCCACATAATGACTCATGGTAATCTTTGTACTTGAAAACCGAGCATAAAACGCCATAGTTATAGCCATTGATAGGCAAACAAATGCAGCAATGTATTCATGACCGTTATAGGTAAATCCGTTAAGCAAATCGTTGTATTGAGGATAAAGTATTAGGAGAAGTTTCCAACCTAAAAAGGTAACAAGTCCTGCTGTAAGCAGCGATCCAAAAAGAGGAATAAATCCTTTGCTAATATCTTGAAATGTTAATAGATGTTTAGCTCTTCCTATGAATATAAAAAATACCAGCATTACAAAACAACCTATGACCACCGGTATAGTCCAGCTAAATGGGTAATAAACAAAAGTGTAAGGCAAACTAAAATAAACAAAATCCTCTTGAGATACTGGTTTGTTTAAATTTGTATTGGAAAAATGTTTTAGCAAAGGCATCAAATACGTACCTTGATGGGCAAGCGTGTTTATATCAAGATGGGCAGTATCATCTTGAGTGGTGTGGTAATTGTAATGATCGTCTATAAAGGCAAAATTGTACCCTTGTATGTTTCCTTGTTCTCTAAATACAGTCAAATCAGTATCGTTAGGTAGCATTTTATAAATGCTGTACATCAAAGAGTTTGATACTGGAAATGTGGTTTTGGCCTCGGCAAATTCTTTTACTAATGAAGCATTGCCAGCATTGGTTTCCATGAGCATATAACTTGGTCCTGATGTACCTCTTGCTTCAAAGTTTAAAACGATTCCTATATCTTTGGCCCATTTGTGTTGGTTTACAAAAAGTGCAGCGCCGTTAAGCCCTAATTCTTCTCCATCTGAAAACATGATGATGATGTCATTTTTATGAGGTGTTTTGGTATACAAAAAAGCTCTTATTCCTTCAATAATAGTTGCTACACCAGAGCCAGCATCACTAGCGCCAGGTGAGTAAGAATGTGGTGCACTATCATAATGAGAAAGCAACAAGAGCGCTTTAGAGTTTGAAGAGCCTTTTATTCGTGCTAAAACATTTTTAGAATATACCAGATTTCCCCAGTCACTTAGCGTGTAACCCTCATGAATGGTGGTTTCTAGACCCAAACTTTCAAGCTCTTGTTGCAAATAATTGGCAACTATTTCATGGTTTTTGGATCCTACATAATGCGGTTTTTGTGCTATTGCTTTTACTTGTTCAAAAGCCCGTGTTGCAGAAAAATCAACTAATGATGTGTCCTTGTTTGAAGTAAATTGCGGCATCATTGTGTAGTATAGTGCTGCAAGTACAATAAGAATAAAAGCACTCATATAAATTGAGGAAAAATCTTTTTTCATTTTTGGTTAGGTTTGGGGTTGTGGTATTTAGATGTCTTTTTTGACTAGCATATAAAAATCATTGTCTAAGACCATGTATCCTTGGTCATATAAAAAATAATAAGTGTTGCCCGTTTTTGTATTAAGAATATTGGTAAAGTATTCAAAATCAAAACCTTTACTTACGAGTTTTGAACGGGTAGTTTTAGATTTCCCCTCTGTATTCAGTTCAGATAAAATGCGATAGTTTTTGCGCAACCTGTTATTGATGTTGCGCATGTAATTGGTGCTATCCTTGTTTATTTTATTATTGTAAGCATTGCGACAACCATCACTACAAAATTTCTTGTCCTCGCGTCCCACAATTTTTTCTCCGCATTCTAAACAGGTTTTATTCATGGATTTATTTTTTTGATGTCGTATAAGTCAGTTCTACGGTCTTTAAGGATGCGAACACTGCCGTGCTCATGCAATTCTTTTAGCAAATCTAAGTCTACATCTACAATAAGGGTCATTTCGGTATTTGGTGTTGCTTCGGCTTTGATTCCATTACTAGGAAAAGCAAAGTCCGAAGGCGTAAAAACGGCCGATTGTGCGTATTGAATATCCATATTGTTCACTTTAGGCAAATTCCCTACACAACCAGCAATGGCAACATAACATTCGTTTTCTATGGCTCGTGCCTGTGCGCAATGCTTTACGCGTGTGTAAGCGTTTTGTGTATCGGTTAAGAAAGGAACAAATAAGATGTTCATACCTTCATCAGCCATCAAGCGGGAGAGCTCTGGAAATTCCACATCATAGCAAATCATGATTCCTATTTTGCCACAATCTGTATCAAAAGTCTTGATGGTAGAGCCACCCGTCATTCCCCAATGTTGTACTTCATTAGGTGTAACGTGGATTTTGGCATACATTTCAGAGGTTCCGTCTCTTTTACACAAGAAACCAACATTGTATAGAGTGCCATTGTCCAGGTACGGCATACTACCCGTAATGATATTGATGTTGTATGAAATGGCTAATTCTTGAAATCGTTTGTGAATGGGATCTGTATGTTTGGCTAGTTCTCTTATGGCTTCGGCCTCAGATAAATGATTGTAATCGGCCATTAAAGGAGCCGTAAAAAGTTCTGGAAATAGCGCAAAATCACTACCGTAACCGGATACAACATCTACAAAAAACTCACATTGTTCAAATAAGGCTTCAAGATTATTCAATTGGCGCATTTGCCATTGTACAAGTCCTAAACGGATAACGCTTTTTGCAAGGTTGATTAGCTTAGGGCTTTCGTCATAATAAATGTTGTTCCACTCCAGTAATACAGCAAATTCTTTGCTATCTGTATCGCCTTCGAGATAATTTTTCATGACCCGAATTACGTGAAAATCATTGCTTAATTGAAAAGAAAGTACTGAATCGTGCATTTCTTTTCTTTTCACTTTATCAATATAATCTTTTGGGCTTAGTGTGTCGGCGTGTTTGCCGTAATTAGGTATTCGCCCTGCAAAAACAATAGCTTTTAAGTTCAATTGTTCGCAAAGCTCTTTTCTGGCGTCATAAAGTCTTCTTCCCAGTCTCAGACCTCTGTAATTGGGGTGAATAAAAACGTCTATTCCGTATAAAATATCGCCTTTTTGATTGTGGGTAGAAAAGGTATATTTTCCGGTAATGTCTGAGTAGTTATGATTTTTATCGACTAAATTTTCATCAACGATAAGGGACAATGCAGAGCCAACAACTTTACCATCTACTAAAATCACGAGCTGACCTTCTGGGAAAATACTCAATAATTTCTCAATGTGATGTTCTCGCCAGTAAGAACCCGTCATTTCTGGATAGGACTCTACCATAGATTTTTTAAGTTCTTTGTAGTCGTCAAATTTCAGATTTCGTAATTCTACTTTGTTAATTTTGGCTTGCATAATAAATTGATTTACAACAAATATAGCTTTTTTTTTAACATTTACAAACGGTTACAAATAGTTACAACCGAAAGTAAATAGTTAGCAACCGATTCTTGTTTTGAAACTGTCGCATCTTTGCCCTGTTGATTCGAATGAACGTTTTGACAAATAAACATATACACCAATTATTAAATTTACACGCCATGAAAAACAGAGTACAATTAATCGGAAGAGTAGGTCAAGATCCAGAAGTTAAAACACTTGAAGGAGGAAAAAAATTAGCCACCGTGAGTATCGCTACAAATGATGTATATTACAAAGAAAACGGAGACAAGGTAGAGCAAACAGAATGGCACCGAGTTACAGCTTGGGGTAAAACAGCTGATATTATTGAAAAATATGTAACAAAGGGAAGAGAAATAGGCGTAGAGGCTAAGTTATCTCATAGAACTTACGAGGATAAAAACGGTGAAAAGCGCTATATTACCGAAATAGTGGCTAGTGAAGTATTGCTTTTAGGGAAATAGTATTCCTAACTTTTTAAAAGGCACGGATTTCTTAATTGAGGTCCGTGTTTTTTTTGTAATTAATAAATCATGAATCAGTTCTTATTGTTTTGAATTATTGGAAAACGTTTAAAAAATATCTTTTGCCACTCGATAGGTATTGGCGTGGGCTTCAATAATAGTTTTTATATCGGGAGAGTAGCCGCCACCCATAGAAACTTGCACCGGAATTTGGTATTTGGAACACAATTCAAAAACCAATTCATCTCGTTTTTTACAACCATTAAGGGTACAGCCTAATTTTCCTAGTTTATCTGTCGCCAAAATATCTACACCCGACAAATAAAATATGAAATCAGGTTTTTGCGTTTCTATCAATTGCGGAATTACAGTTGCTAGGGTTTGCAAGAACTCCGCATCGGTTGTATCATCGTCAAATGCAATGTCTAAATCTGACGTTTCTTTCTTGAACGGATAATTTGTCTTGCCATGTGTAGAAAACGTAAATACTTTTGAATTGTTTTGAAAAATCTCAGCAGTTCCGTTTCCCTGATGTACATCTAAATCAATGATTAAAATCTTTTTTGCGAGTTTAGTGTCCAATAAAAACTGTGCAGCAATGGCTTGGTCGTTTAATAAACAAAATGCTTCGCCATGATCTGTGTAAGCGTGGTGCGTACCTCCTGCAATATTGAATGAGACTTTCGTGTCAAATGATTTTTGTGCTCCAAAAATAGTTCCTTGTGCAATGATAAGTTCGCGTTCTACAAGTTCTTTTGAAAGTGGAAAGCCAATTTTACGCACTGCTTTTGCATCTAATGTAAGATCTAGTAAATCTGTGACATATTCTTTTTGATGAATTGCTAAAACCGGAGCTAAATCGCAAATTTCGGGTTTATAGAAGTCAGTTGGCAAAGCGGTTCCTTCATGCAACAATTGTTGCGGAAGCAGTTCGTATTTAAGCATGGGAAACCGATGCCCTTCTGGCAATAGATGCTGGTAAATAGGATGAAATGCTATTGGGAACATGGCGGAAAATGACTTTTAGTTACATGTATTAAACTCAAGCGATGCTTAGTTATTGGTTCATCAATTCTTGAAAGTAATCCACAAATTGGCCTAGGTGTAAGCCGTCGATTAATCCGTGGTGAACGTGTATGGACATGGGCATGGTTTTTTTTCCACTGCTATCAATTGTCATTTTTCCAAAAGAGATTTTTGGACAACTGTCAGGAAAACTAAAACTTCTTGCATGTGATAAAGAAGTAAAATCCAACCAAGGAATCGCCGAGAAATGGATGACATTATCATCATTAAAAGTTCGGGTAAAAAGTCCTGTGGTGGTTTGTATACGTTCAGTTTCTGTGGCGGTATTGGTTTCAAAAACAGCATAATTTGGGTCGAATTCAATCAAAGAAAAGCCAAAAGTCCCGTCTTCTCTTCCTATCGTTGCTGATGCATTGATGTGATTGTGTATTACAACGGTTTCCCCGTCAATGCGATATCTGAAAGGTTCTATGGCATTTACAGCCAAAAGTGTTTTGTGAAGGTAGTAGCTAAAAAAGGAAGTGTTTAGCGTTTTAGCTTTGGCGTAAGCCAGTGAACAATCAATTTGTACAGTTGCTCCAAAAAAAGGCTCTTCAAATTGTTTAAAGAATTGAAAATGTTCTTTACGCGACCAATTATCGATATCTAATAGTTGTTTCAAAGGGGATGGAATTAATTTTTTTTCAAAAGTATTGCTAATTTTTAATTCAGCCATGCACTTCTAATTTCTTTGATTGTTAAATATAAAAAAAGCCCTAAAAGAATTTCCTTTAGGGCTTTTAAGCAATTATAAGTGGAGAATTATTTTACTCTGAAAGTAACTCTTCTTACTAATTTTCTAGCTGCATCTGAATCTTTTGCTACTGAAGCATCTTCACCAGCTGCAACAACGTTCAATCTTGAAGCATCAACATTAGCTTTAACTAAAACGTCTTTTACGCTGTTAGCTCTTGCTGTAGATAATTTATCATTGTACTCAGATCTTCCTAACTCGTCAGCATGACCAATAATGTCAACTGATGCAGATGGGTTGTTTCTTAAGTAAGTTAAGATAAAATCAATTCCTTCAGTAGAAACGTTTGTTGGAGTAGATTTGTTATAATCAAAATAAGTACTTACGTAACCTTCGTTGATTAAGTTTTTGATTAATGTACTGTTGTTTACGATAGCTGATTTATCAGTGTTGTTTCCGTAAGTTTTCAATAAATAGCTTTCTAATTCGTCAGGAACGTTGTTGTTGTTCAAGTCAATAGATTTACCTTTAGTATCAACCATTACACCACCAATAGTGTTAGGCTCTTGATCTAAATAATCAGCAACACCATCTTTATCTGTATCTAACATAGAAGTTTCGATATCAGCAATTTTTTGCTTTAATTTGTCAATTTCGCTGTTGTTATCAAGTACCCAGTCAGCATGTTTTTCATTTTTACCTAAGTAAACTGTTAAACCTACAGTACCGTTAAACATCAATCCAGAGAATCCTCTTGCGTTTGAAGTTGAAGAAGCATCAAAAGTTGCATCTTGTGCAGCATTAAGGATCGTTGTGAAATCACCTGTAAGAGCAATTCTGTTAGATAATTTAATTTGACCTGTAATACCTGCCATAAAATTACCCATTCTGTCTTTTAAAGCAGAATTTTGATCTTCTAATTGAGCTAAACCAAAACCAGCATGACCTAATAAACCTATTGTATTAGTCCAAGTTTCAAAGCTCATAATTCTACCTAAGTTTGCTACTGCTTGAAGGTTTGCTCTGTAATATTTTGTATCAAAATTAGCAGAGTTGCTTTTTCCTTCAAAACTGTTGTATCCAAAATCAGCTTTCAAACCAAATTTATTGTTAAACATGTAACGTACACCTAGATCTGCAACATAAGGGCTTGGAGTTGAAGTAAAGTAACCTGATCCTAATGGTCTTTGTGGTTTGTTAACACCACCAGCTAATTCAATAGACCATTTGTTGTAATCTGTATTTTTTACTTCTTTAGTTTCAGTTTGAGCATTTACAGAAGAAACTGCACCTGCAAAAACTAATGCAAACATTAAATTTTTCATTATTTTATGATTTTTAAATTCTTTGCAAATTTACAACATATATTTAAATGAGAAATTTCAATCAGTTAATTATACAATATTTACTTTTAATTCTATAAATTGCGGAGTATATTGAGAAATCAGCAAAAATTTAGCTTTAAAAATTTAGCATGTTTTTTTATTTAACTCCAAAAAAAGGAATCAATAAGCTAAAACAAAGGGATGTTAATTTAAAATATGGATATTTTAACACTTACAAAGCTATGAATTCTAAGATGTCGGTAAGTTTTTCAATGGTTTTAAAGTTTTCATGCTCTACTTTGTGATCAATTTTTTCATGTGCCCAAGTGGTGTGAAATGGGATATGAACGGCGTATCCGCCTATGGCTAAAACAGGAAGAACATCGGATTTCAATGAATTGCCTATCATGAAAAATTCAGAGGGTTGAATTTCTAATCGTTTAATCAAGTCTGTATAATCAATCTCCTGCTTGTCTGACATCACTTCAATATGATGAAAATAATGACCTAAACCTGAATTGTGTAATTTTCTACGCTGGTCTAATAAATCACCTTTGGTGGCCACCACCAGTTTGTATTTTCCGTGTAACGCTTGTAGGGTTTCTTGAACACCATCTAGTAAAACAATAGGTTTTTCTAAAAGTTCTTTGCCGTACTGAATGATTTTTTCAATAATTTCAATAGGAATCGTGTTGTTCGAAATTGTCATTGCAGCCTCAATCATGGATAATATGTACCCTTTTATTCCGTAGCCGTATAATTTTAAATTGGCAATTTCTACCTTAAATAATTCCTGCGACAATCCTTGATGTGACAAATAATCACTCATGAGTGCACAAAATTTCTCTTCGGTTTCTAGAAAATAGGTTTCGTTGATGAATAAGGTGTCATCAGCGTCGAAGGCAATTACTTTTAGAGCCATTGAATTTATTTGATTTTGTTATGATTTATTATGAATTTTCCTTGTAGAGACGCTACTATGTGGCGTCTCTACAAGGAAAATAGAATTTAAACAGTTTGTAATACATTTAAACATAATGCTCGACTAATGAACTTATGGAATCTTTCACAGAATATTTTGGAATCCAATTAAAATTTTTATAAAATTCTTGACAATTCATTCCAAAATTTACTGCATTCCCTTCGTCGTTTATTTCAATTTTTGACTTGGTTAAACCTTTTTTCTCGGAAACAAAATCAACAATTAAATTTGTTAAATCAAGTAATTTTATTGGAGAAGATGAGCCTAAATTATAAACGGGTTTCCAATTTTGACTTGAAGCGTTTAATATTGTAATGATTCCGTCAATAGCATCTCTTATATCTAATATTTCAACAATTTGTTTGCCCCCACAGTTTATTACAATTTTGTCCGATTTTAAAGCTTTTAAAACTAAATTCACGCTGACTCCAATATTTAATAAACCTTTAGCTCCCCCAGTCAGTGTGCCCAGCCTAATAGAAGTGTGATTAATATGTTTATATTGATTTGCTATTTCTGAGAGTAATAATTCAGAGGCATATTTTGCCATACCATACGTGGTATTTGGACCTGTTTTTGAAGTTTCGGACCAAGGCGGTAATTCGATTTGCCCATAAACACTTTGAGAAGAAATATTAATAATATTTGGGATTTGATTTTCAACTGCTTTTTTAAATAAATCGGAAGTAAAAGCTAAGCTTTCAGCGATTTCTGAAGGTGATAAATGGGGTCTTGCAAAACCTGCATGAACAAGTATGTCAACATTACCCATATTAAACTTTCCGTTGTTTAAATCTAAGTTGTCAAAACAAACTACGTTTTCAGGCAATATTTCTTTTGCCTTTTTTTTGTCCCTGACCAACACCCATATTTCGAAAGTATCATTATTTTCAATTAATTTAGCGATTAAATTCCGTCCTAAATAACCTGTGGCACCTGTAAGTAAAACAATTTTATTTTTTTTAAGTGAATTGTCATTTTGATTGTTTTTAAGTAATTTGTCTCTATTAACTGCTTTGTCAGCAACTTGCCTAAGTCCGAATTTATTTAAATTCACAAACAAACTATTTCTACAGAAATCAATTTTTAACCATTCTTTAATGCATATTTCAACTTCATTAAATCCCATAGAAGCTCTTACTCCAGTAATGCCTGTAAATCGGGTGTTAATTTCAAATAATTTCAACCCATTGTCAGTCAAACGCCCTTGAAAATTTATAGGTCCTTTTAACCCCATAGATTTTAAAAAAGGTAATAATTTAGATATTTCACATTCTATATATTCATTTTTTAAAGGCAATATTTCAATTGGAATTCCATTTTTGAGCTTGTTCTGCGAAATCATACTGCCTATAAAATCGCCTTGATAGTCTGTTACAATTTGAATAGAAATTTCCGAAACTTGTTCATTACAATTTTGCTTTAATTTTAATGCGTATCTTTTTCTTTCAAGATCATCATTATGTGGCAAAGCTATTTCCTGAATTACAGAAGTATCATTGAGATCTTCAATTTCCGCTAGATTATTTATGATTTGAACGCCTCTTGAACCTGAACCAAATCTTGGCTTAGCAATAACAGGGAAATTGATTTTCTTGTCGTTATAAGATTTTATAAAAGTTTCTTTTGAAAAACTTTTTACAAATATTGGAGCAATTTCATTTAATTCCTCGGTCATTTTATATTTGTCTTGACAAAATTTAATTAGATTGTATTCTGCTACAATTACTTTTATATTTGCATTATGAAACTTAGTTATGTTTTTTGAAAATATCAAAATTTCATCATCTGCTCCTGGTATTATTAAATCTATAAAATGATTTTTACACAATTTAATCAGTTGATCAATATATCCATCATCATTAACATCAAGAGTTTGAATAAAAAAGTCGCAATCAAATAAGCCATAAGCTAATGTGTTATTCCCAAAACCAAATGTTTTTATTGGCAAATATGATAGTTTACATGAATTGATTACTGATTGTCCCACTCCAGTGCCAATACATGTTATACCAATATTAAATGATTTTGTCATATTGCAATTTCTAATTTATCCCTTCCCCATTCGCCACACCATCCGTATCTGGATTTACAAACACTAGTTTTCCTTCGGTATTTGTAGTCATTAAAATCATACCTTGACTTTCTACGCCACGTAAGTTTCTTGGTGCCAAATTCACTAAAACAGTTACGCGTTTCCCAATGATATCCTCTGGTTTGAAACTTTCGGCAATTCCCGAAACTATCGTTCGAATATCAATTCCAGTATCTACCTTTAAAATTAAAAGTTTGTTGGCTTTTGGCATTTTTTCAGCCTCTAAAATGGTTCCTGTACGGATATCCATTTTGGCGAAATCCTCAAATTGAATAAGCTCTTTTTGTGGTTCAGCTACTTTATTCTCGGCTTTGTTAGCGGTTTTGGTTGCTTCTAATTTATCGATTTGTTTTTGGATTTCTTCGTCTTCAATTTTAGAGAAAAGTAATTCGGCTTGACCAATTTGGTGACCAGCGGGTAATAAATTCCAATCTTCAAATTCCAAATTCCAATTGTTGATGTTGATATTCAACATTCTTGACAATTTTACAGAAGTAAAAGGCAAGAACGGCTCACAAAGCGAACTCAAAACTGCAGCAATTTGCAAAGCAACATACATTTGAGTTTTTGTACGTTCTTCATCAGTTTTAATCATCTTCCAAGGCTCTTCATCGGCCAAATATTTATTTCCGAGTCTTGCTACATTCATCATTTCACCAAGTGCTTCTCTAAATCTATATCTTTCGATAGAACTTGAAATTACTGATGGATAGGCTTTCAATTCAGCCAAAGTTTGTTCGTCTAACTCAGAAAATTCGTTAGGAGTAGGGACAATTCCGTCGTAATATTTATTGGTTAAAACCACCACACGATTGATGAAATTTCCAAAAATCGCTACCAGTTCATTGTTGTTTCTAGCTTGAAAGTCTTTCCAAGTAAAATCATTATCCTTCGTTTCTGGAGCATTTGATGTTAAGGCATAACGCAATACATCTTGCTGATTTGGGAATTCTTCTAAATATTCGTGCAACCAAACCGCCCAATTTTTTGACGTAGATAATTTATTGCCCTCTAAGTTCAAGAACTCATTTGCAGGAACATTGTCCGGTAAGATATAACTTCCCTCGGCTTTTAGCATTGCCGGGAAAATCACGCAATGAAATACAATATTGTCTTTCCCAATAAAGTGAACCAGTTTTGTGTCTTGATCTTTCCAGTACGGTTCCCAATCTTTTCCTTCGCGCAAAGCCCATTCTTTGGTAGCTGATATGTATCCAATAGGAGCATCAAACCATACGTATAATTTTTTGCCTTCGGCACCTTCAACAGGAACATCAATTCCCCAATCTAGGTCACGCGTTACGGCACGAGGCTCTAATCCACCGTCAATCCATGACTTTACTTGTCCGTAAACATTCGGTTTCCAGTCACTTTTATGTCCTACCAGAATCCATTCTTTCAAGAAATCTTCGTAACGGTCTAGAGGTAAAAACCAGTGTTTTGTAGATTTCATGATGGGAGTCTCTCCCGTAATGGTTGATTTTGGATTAATCAAATCGGTAGCATTCAGCGTAGATCCACATTTTTCGCATTGGTCGCCGTATGCTTCTTCGTTGCCACATTTTGGGCAAGTTCCCATTACAAAACGATCTGCTAAAAACTGATCTGCTTTAGCATCATACAATTGTTCGGTTACTTCTTCAATAAAATCGCCTTGTTCATACAGTTTTTTGAAAAATTCCGAAGCCGTGTCATGATGAATTTTAGCCGAAGTTCTTGAATAATTATCAAATGAAATTCCAAAATCAGAGAACGATTTACGGATAATACCATCGTATTTATCAATTACTTGCTGAGGCGTAATGCCTTCTTTTTTGGCTTTCATAGAGATAGCCACACCGTGTTCATCGCTTCCGCAAACAAACAAAACGTCTCTTCCTTGCAATCTTAAATATCTTGAATATATGTCTGACGGTACGTAAACACCCGCCAAATGGCCAATGTGGATGGGTCCGTTTGTATAAGGCAATGCCGCTGTAATCGTATATCTTTTTGGATTCTGTATCATGTGTTGCTAATATTATTTTTTTATTTGTCACATGTAATTCGCATAGCATGAAGGGCTGAATGACCCATTTTATACTACGCTCATTTCATGATTCCATTTTATGGAGGTGCAAAAATAAGCAATAGAATTTTATTTGAAGCTATTTAGCTTTGCTGAATCTGCGATGTCCCACTATCCGTTGCAATCTTTCCATTTTTTCTTTAAAAATGGAAAGGATTTTCACTGCTAATGGGGCTAGGGAAGTAGGTGCTTCAAGCCTATTTGTGCTAATGAAGTGACATGGAATTTCTAAATTGTTAATTGTTTGATGTGGTTTTGTAAATACTATATTGGTTTTCAGAATAACAGACAAGTTTGTTTTTTTTTGTAAGAAAAGAGTATATTTGAAATTTGAAAAAAACCACCAAAATTTTAAATAGATGAATCACCATAACGACTCAATGAATCGAAGTATGAAAAGTTTAATAACCACCGTTTTTTTGTTAACGATAGTATCACTTTATTCGCAAACCAATAGAGAAATTTCAAGAGATTGGACCTCTTTTAATCAAACAATAGATGTTCAAACAGCTACTCCAAAAAAATTCAAGGTAATAGCTTATGTAAAAGTAGATACTCAAGATTCACATGCTTGGGCTGGTGTATGGGCTAGAGTAGATACAAAAGAGGACAAAACGGGTTTTTTTGATAACATGCGAGACAGACCAGTAAAACTTAATCAATGGCAATCCTATTCCGTAGAGGGGACAATTGATTCCAACTCAAAATCGCTAAGTTTTGGCGGCTTGTGTTCGTATAACGGAAAATTCTATTTTGACAAGTTTGAATTGTTCATCGAGAATGATAAAGGAGTTTTAACAGCGGTGCAAATTCCTAATGCTAGTTTTGAGATGCAAACAAAGAATAATGAAATTCCAAAATGGAATTTAGGTACTAAAAACAATCAAAATATTAAGGTTAAAGAGTATAAAATCAGTTCTGAACCAGATAAGAAAGATGGTGTTGCCAGTTTACTAATTGAAGGTAGCGGTATTAAATTTATAGAATCTGGAAAAATAGGTGGGGTTGAGGGTGCTTCTCCTCAAATTGGGGCTATGATATCCATGTTGGAAGATTTAAAAAACCGAGTAGAAAATACAGTAAAAAATATGAGTAAATATGAAGTAGATTATTTACTAGATAAGGATGCAAATAGAATAGGAGCTTTAGTAATGCATTTGGCTGCAGCTGAGGCCTATTATCAGGTTTTTACATTTGAAAATAGGGAGTTTAATGCAGAAGAAGAGAAAAAGTGGGGCGCAGCATTAGCTTTGGATCAAGGGGGTAGAGATGATTTCAAAGGGAATGATATTCAATATTATCTTGATATTTATAATGAGGTAAGAGCAAAGACTATTAGTGAATTAAAAAAGAAAGACGATGCTTGGTTTGCTGAGGTACAAAAAAAATATGGAATTAGTAATCAATATTGTTGGTTTCATGTTATGGAGCATCAATCTAGTCATTTAGGTCAAATATTATTTTTAAAGAAGCGAATAAAACCAGAATTAGAATTAAAACTTGACGGTAAGATTAAAAATTAGAGTTTTTTTATTTTCGATGCCATACATGAAGATTTTAATACATCAGGTTTTTAGCTAAATCAAAACAATATAAAACCATGCCCAAAGGACCCGAAAAAAACACTAAAAACAAAGCGTTGCACACCAAACTCCTCAATAGGAAAAAGACAAAATTGCAAGAAGAGAAAGCAGCAAAAGCAGCACGCTTAAAGGCATTGGTAAACAAAATGAATCAGAAAAAGAACAATAATGAATCGGATGTCATTTAATTTAAAGCGTAAATAAATCTGTGCTAATCTTTGCAATCTGTGGTTAAAACAAATATTTCGATTCCTCAGTATTTTACCCGAAATTTGCAGCATACATCCTAACACAAAACTCAAATGGAATTCGGAAAAATCATCATCTCAGAAAACGCTGCTCAAAGTGAAAACCCACAAGACATAATTAACTCAAATATTTCGGTGATCAACTTAATGCGTGAAGAAAAAATTGATGACGATTTGATTCACGAAGATGCATTGATGAGTTATTATTTAGATTTTTACGTGGCGCAACATGTTGATGGCAATTTTGCACAATTTGTTCACCGCTCTGGATGGAATAAGGAATTAAATGAACTTATTGAAGAAGGTTTGGCCTTGATTGAAGCACCAAAACATCTAGAATTATTCCAGCAACAATCTAAAAAAGTACGTTTAATGAGCAGTGTAAAGCTCAATAAATTTTTACAAGGAAAATTAGAAGGGGTAAATCCCACTAGAGACGCACTCAACACCGATACTTTTTTCGAAATAGAAGAAAATATAGTAGAACTTAATGCTGCTTTTTTAATGTCGCACCCTGATCTTGAAGTGCTTTCTATAGACGATATGTTTGCAACTCTTGAAGCTTTTGTAGGTCACGAGATTAAAAGAGAGTAGCGTTATTTCGCAAAGACACACAAAGAAAAACACAAAGTAACGCAAAGATTTCTGCATAAAACTTCGTAAATCTTTGTAGCTCTTTTGCGAATCTTCGTGAAATAGCCTTTCCTGTTAAAAAAGAGTTGATTTATTTCGCAAAGACACACCAAGAATATCACAGAGCAACGCAAAGATTTCGATAAAAAACTTCGAGAATCTTTGTGGCTCTTTATTGAATCTTCGTGAAATAAATTTTCCTAAAAAACTTTGTCCCAATCTTACCAAACATTTCCTTAAATTTGCTTCCATAATCATATAAGTTAGCGCAAAAAAATCAAGCTATGTTACAAATTGCATTTATTAGAGAGAATCAAGAAAAAGTAATCAATGCTTTGGCCAAAAGAAATTTGGATGCCAAGAGTGTTGTTGAAGAAGTGGTACAACTAGATGAAAAACGTCGCGCTGCGCAGGTAGAGCTTGACACTATTTTATCTGAATCTAATAAATTATCCAAAGATATTGGCGAATTGATGAAAGCGGGTGAGAAAGCAAAAGCCGCAATTCTTAAAGAAAAAACAGTTTTAAACAAAGAGAAAAGCAAAGCGCTAGCCGAAACCGCTGAGGCACTAGCCGCTGAACTTTTAGAAAAATTATACACACTGCCTAATCTTCCAGCTGATATTGTTCCTGAGGGGAAAACACCAGAGGAAAACTTAAACGTTTTTGAAGAAGGTGCCGTTCCAGTTTTGCATGAAGGGGCACAACCACATTGGGATTTGGTAAAAAAATACGACATCATTGATTTTGAATTGGGAGTAAAAATCACTGGAGCAGGATTTCCAGTGTATAAAGGTAAAGGCGCTCGTTTACAACGTGCCTTGATCAATTATTTCTTAGATAAAAATACGGCAGCAGGTTATAATGAAGTTCAGGTTCCGCACATGGTCAATGAAGCATCTGCTTATGGAACTGGTCAATTGCCAGACAAAGAAGGGCAAATGTACCATGACAAAACCGATGATTTGTACTTGATTCCAACGGCTGAGGTTCCTGTTACTAATTTGTTTCGTGATGTAATCCTCAACGAAAATGAATTGCCAGTATTGACTACGGCTTATACGCCATGTTTCCGTCGTGAAGCAGGTTCTTATGGTGCACATGTACGCGGATTAAACCGTTTGCACCAGTTTGACAAAGTCGAAATTGTACGTGTAGAGCATCCTGATAAGTCATACGAAGCACTTGATGGAATGGTAGAACATGTCAAAGATATCTTGAGAGATTTGAAATTACCGTACCGTGTATTACGTCTTTGCGGAGGCGATATGGGTTTCACTTCAGCATTGACGTATGATTTTGAAGTTTTTTCTACGGCACAAGACCGTTGGTTAGAGATTAGTTCGGTTTCTAATTTTGAGACTTTTCAATCGAATCGTTTGAAATTGCGTTTCAAGGACAAGGACGGAAAAAACCAATTGGCACACACCTTAAACGGAAGTGCGCTGGCCTTGCCAAGAGTTATGGCTGGAATATTAGAAAATTACCAAACTCCTGAGGGAATTGTAATTCCAGAGGTATTGCGTCCTTACTGCGGATTTGATATTATAAATTAATTAGTTTGCGGTTATCAGTCACAGTTGACAATGCTGTGACTGAAAACTGTGACTGCAACTAAAATACGAATATTGATAATGAAAAAGCTCTTTCTATATATCACTTTGTCATTCTCGCTATTTGCTTTTGCCCAAAACGAGCAATTAGCACAGTATTATTATGACAAAGGCGATTTTGAAAAAGCAAAAATCAGTTATGAAGAACTTTTAAAAGAGACCCCTCAAAATTCACTTTATTTTTTAAGGTCAATAGATTGTTTGCAACAATTGCAGCAGTTCGAAAACGCTCAAAATGCACTTCAACTTAGGTATGATAAGTACCAGCAGCCAACAATTTTAGTAGAACTTGGCTATAATTATCAGTTGCAAAAAAACGAAACTAAGGCAACACCATACTACGAAAGAGCTTTGGAATCCATAAAGAAAAACCCAAATGATGTATATGGAGTTGCAAATGCTTTTGAACGTAAAGTACTTCTTGAATATGCATTGAAAGCATATAAAACGGTCTCTGGAACAAATGAAAATTATAATTTCAATTACCAAATAGGATTGCTCTACGGTCAAATGGCAAATATGGAGCTCATGGTGGCTACTTTTCTAGACGAAGCCTATGCAAATCCAGAAAACTCCATTAGGATTGAAAACCAATTAGTACGCTTTATGGTTGATGAAGGAGATGCTAATTTCAATGATATTTTACGCAAAGCCCTGATAGTAAGAACTCAAAAAACACAAGATATTTTCTGGAATCGTTTTTTAAGTTGGTTTTATGTACAGCAAAAAGAATTTGATAAGGCATTTATACAAGAAAAAGCCATTTACAAACGCAATCCCGAAACGCTTGCTAATATTGTAAGTCTAGGACAACAAGCTATTCAAGAGGACAAAACCGATGCCGCTATTGAGATTCTAAATTTTGTGTTGCAAAACTCACAGGACAAGGAGTTATTGGTCCAAGCCAATACGTTCTTAATTCGAATGAAAATTGAAAAAGCAACAGCTACTGATTTCCCAGCAATCAATCTGGCACTAGAGGATTTGCTAAAACAATTTGGAATAAGTCCTTTTACGCTATCTTTGCAGCTTATTCAAGCTCATTTCACAGCATTCAATTTAAAAAAACCAGAAGAGGCTAAAAAAATTATTAAGTCTGCCCTTGAAATGCAACTTAATGAATATGAAATAGCACAAACAAAAATGGAATTGGCCGACATCTTACTTTATGAAGAAAAATTCAACCAAGCATTATTGTACTATTCTCAAATTGAATTGGATTTAAAAAATGATGTTGTAGCTCATGAAGCCAGTTTGAAAGCAGCCAAAACGAGCTATTTTAAAACTGATTTTGAATGGGCCTTGAAACAATTTAAAGAGTTAAAAGCAGCTAATGCACAGTTGATTGCAAATGATGCCTTAGAGTATTACTTGCTGATAAATGACAATAAGGTTGCTGATTCAACTCAAACAGCCTTAAAACAATTTGCAAAAGGAGATTACCTCTTGTATCAAAATAGAGATGAGGAAGCCATTGTTCAATTTCAATCACTGTTACAAAAAAAGGCAGGTGAGCAAGCTAATGAAATTGAAGCGGTTACTTTGTTGAGATTGGGTAAAATTTATGAAAAAAAATCCGATTTTGTTTTGGCTTTAAGCCAATACCAAAAAATAATAGAAACACATAAAGAAAGCATTTACATTGACGAAGCCTTATTTTATGCGGCCGAAATAAACAATAAAAAACTACAACAACCTGAAATTGCTAAACCGCTGTATGAGAAAATAATTTTTAACCATCAAGACAGTATCCATTTTGTACCGGCCCGCAAAGAATATCGCATGTTAAGAGGAGACACTGTAATACAGTAAATGATGGTTACAAAACTAGGCTTTATATGATGGCAACCGTTGTTTTAGAATATTAATTTTTTTAACCCTACTATCCCTGGTAGGTTTTCCCTTTTTTTAGGGTCAGGGTCAGTTTATGATTATATACAACGTCACTACAAACATACATGAAAGCGTACACGATCAATGGATGATCTGGATGCAACACAAACACATTCCTGAAATCTTGGCAACTGGATTGTTTTCATCAGCCCGATTGGTTCGCGTATTGGTTGAAGAAGAAATGGGAGGAGTAACCTACTCTGTACAATATGAAACAGAAAGTAAGGAGACCTTGCAGCGGTATTATCAAGAACATGCACCTAGTTTTCGTGAAGAAGGAGCACGATTATTTGGAGATAAAATGCTAGCTTTTAGAACTGAACTTGAGTTGATTGGAGATTATAAATAAGTAGCGTAATCTTATAAACAACTAGTATCCAGACTAAAAATGGATCGCAAATACAATATAAACTTTATGCCTAAGTGGCAAAACAAATACATACTGAAATAAGTTCAGCAAAAAAATGGAAAAAGTAACCGCCAAAAAACACTTAGGACAACACTTTCTAAAAGATGAAAGTATAGCTAAGGATATTGCTGACACGCTAAACCTAGAAGGGTATGATGATGTCTTAGAAATAGGTCCGGGAATGGGAGTTTTGACAAAATATTTATTGGATAAACCTGTAAACACTTACGTTATTGAAATTGATACTGAATCAGTCACGTATTTGGATGCTAATTATCCAAAATTGAAAGATAAAATTATCTCTAAAGATTTCTTGAAATACAACATCAATGAAATTTTTGAAGGGAAGCAGTTTGCTATAATTGGGAACTTCCCGTATAATATTTCAACACAAATTGTTTTTAGAACATTAGAATACAAAGAACAAATACCCGAGTTTGCAGGTATGTTTCAAAAAGAAGTAGCAGAACGTATTTGTGAAAAGAAAGGAACAAAGGCGTATGGAATTCTCTCGGTACTGGTACAAGCTTTTTATGATGCGGAGTATTTGTTTACCGTAGACGAAAATGTTTTTAATCCGCCACCCAAAGTAAAATCAGGGGTTTTAAGGTTACGCCGTAAAAAAGATTATAGTTTGCCTTGCGGCGAAAAATTATTTTTCACAGTAGTTAAAACCGCTTTTCAGCAAAGGCGAAAAACGTTACGTAACAGCTTAAAGACCTTAAATTTATCAGATGCTTTACGTGAGGATGAAATTTTCAACCTTCGTCCAGAACAATTAGATGTAGCACAATTTATTTCCCTTACTCAAAAAATAGAAGCCGATGGAGTTTAAAATCAGCAAAGTACTAATACAAGAATTAGAGCAACTCATTCAAAACAAGAACGACCAGCAACTGGAAGTATTATTGAATGACATGCACCATGCTGATATTGCCGAAATTCTAGACGAGCTGGACTTTAACGAGGCTACTTACATTTTTAAAGTTTTAGACAGTGAAAAAACCGCCGAAATTCTTCTGGAATTAGAAGATGATTTGCGTGAAAACATATTAAGCAGGCTTTCGCCAAAGGAAATTGCGGAGGAATTAGATGAACTAGAAACCAATGATGCTGCGGATATTATTGCAGAGCTTTCGCAAGACTTAAAAGCCGAAGTAATTTCAGAGCTTCAGGATGTGGAGCATGCCAAAGATATTGTTGACTTATTGCGCTATGACGAGGACACCGCTGGTGGAATCATGCACAAGGAGTTGGTTAAAGTCAATGAAAACTGGAATGTACTTACGTGCGTGAAAGAAATGCGTATTCAGGCCGAAAATATCTCCAGAGTACACTCCATTTACGTGGTAGATGATGAAGATCGTTTAAAAGGGCGTTTGTCACTTAAGGATTTGTTAACTACTTCGTCAAGAACACCTATTAATGATGTTTATATCCGAAAATTAAACTCGGTAAAAGTAGATACAGAGGATGTTGAGGTAGCTCGTATCATGCAAAAGTACGATTTAGAAGCCATTCCTGTTGTGGACGAATTAGGAAGGTTAGTAGGTAGAATTACCATTGATGACATTGTAGATGTAATTAAGGACGAAGCAGACGAGGATTACCAGTTAGCAGCGGGTATCTCACAAGACGTAGAAGCCGATGATAGTATATTTGAACACACAAAGGCGCGTTTGCCTTGGTTGGTTCTGGCATTATTAGGTGGTTTTGTTTCTGTAAAAGTATTGGGACTTTTTGAAGGTGCCATGCTACAACACGGAAACTTATTCTTTTTTACCCCACTTATTGCGGCCATGGCAGGAAATGTGGGGGTGCAATCTTCGGCAATTATTGTACAAGGTTTGGCTAACAATACTTTAAGCGGTTCCGTTTTTAACCGACTCATCAAAGAGGTTTCTTTAAGTTTGTTAAACGGTGTGATACTAGCCAGTATTTTATTTGTAGGAAGTCATTTTTTACTGAATGTAGAGATGATTATCGGGATTATTGTCACTACCGCTTTGATTGCAGTAATCATTATTGCATCATTAATAGGTACTGCTATACCATTGTTGCTGGACAAATTCGGGATAGATCCTGCTTTAGCTACTGGACCTTTCATTACCACTAGCAACGACATTTGTGGTATTCTAATTTACTTTTCTATAGCACGATTGATTTTAGGGTTTTAGCCTCTTAAAATAGATTCGAATAGAACACTCAGCCCAAAATGAAATCTATTTATGCCACTAGTTTGGTTCAAAATGATTTCATTTTTGGCTTTTTCATTTATGTAGTTTGTGGTTTGTGTTGCTGTTTTAGCTATTTTTGAGCAAACTAAACTAAAACTAACTACAAGCTTTATTGATTTTATATCAACTACAAAATTGAAAAAGCAAAAAACTACAACGCATGAAAGTACACATTATTGGCGGAGGAAACCTAGGCGTTTCTATCGCGCTCGGTTTGGCTAAATTTGCTACACACCATCAGGTTACCATTACGCGACGAAACATTTCAAGTATACTTTATCTCGAAAAATTAGGAGCAACGGTAACAACGAATAATATTCTCGAAATTCAAGAAGCTGACGTAATTATACTCACCATCAAACCCTATCAGGTAGATACCGTTTTGGCCGAAATTCTACCACAAATCTCCAATAAAATAATTGCATCCGCAGTAAGTGGATTGTCTATTGAGAACTTACAATCTAAAATTGGCGCCAATAACTATGCAGTGCGTATCATGCCTAATATTGCGGCACAGTTTGGCGCATCGGCTACTTGTATTGCATTTCACGAAGCCCATAAAGAACAGGCCCAAGAGGTGGTTGCTCTATTTGAAAGTTTGGGTACAGCTCCTATTATTGACGAGAAATTAATGGATGCAGCAACAGTTCTAGCAGCTAGCGGTACAGCTTTTGCCCTGCGCTACATTCGCGCCTCAATGCAAGCCGGAATCGAAATAGGTTTTGATTGGCAAACTGCCCTCGCAATATCGGCACAAACTGTAAAAGGTGCAGCGCAAATGCTTTTGGAAGAAAAAATACATCCGGAACAATTAATAGATAGAGTTACCACGCCTAAAGGCTGTACCATTGCTGGGTTGAATGAAATGGAGATGCACGGTTTTAGTTCGTCCTTAATTCGCGGTATTAAAACTTCTTTGAAACAAATTAAAGGATAAAAGTATCAACTGTAACTAAAAAAAACACTTGATTATGAATGCATGTACTCTAATAATCAGAATGTCAAAAAATGGTGATATTTACAATAAGTCTTATCACTACAATGTACAAATTGCAAATGAGTTAGACTGTGAAATGCACTATAAAAATAACCGTAAAGAGGTAATGCTTGCGCCGGGAAAATATAGTTTGCTAATAAATGACGGCAAAACACAACAAGCTCAAGAAATTACTGTGAAAGCAGGCGAAATACAAACCTTTACTATCAATGCAAGAGTTACGTATCAATTAGGATTGGGTCTTATGATAGGAATTCAAGTGGCTTTTGGAGCTTTTTTATGCTATCAATTTTTTGTTTTGGATAGATTTTTTTTACCTCAAATTATCATTTTTGTAGCAATACTATTTTTGTTTACACAGTATAATTTTGGCAATAGTTTTAGCTTATCTTTTTCTAAAAAATGTTTTTAATACTCCAAAAAAAACCTCATTTATTCAAAAAATGAGGTTTTGTATTTTGAGGAAATTTAAAGCATCTTATTTTGTTTTTTTAGTTTAAGCGGTTTGAGGTTGAACTTGAGCCATAAAAACCCAATTGTTCCTGCAATAAAAGAGGCTATTAAAATGGCAATTTTAGAGTAAGTAATTACTTCTTCACCATCGTTTTTAAAAGCCAATAATGTGATAAAGATAGACATGGTAAATCCTATGCCGCCAAGCATTCCTGCGCCCAGAATACTACTCCATTTTAAATCCTTGGGCAGTGTACAAATACCTACACTTACCGCTAGAAAGGAGAATAACCATATTCCCAAAGGCTTTCCTATAACAAGTCCTAAAATGATTCCTATCGTGTTGGCATGATTTAAACCTTCTTGCCAGTTAGCACTAATTGCAATTCCTGTATTGGCAATAGCAAACAATGGTAGGATAAAAAACGCTACCGGATAATGCAAAAAGTGTTGCAAACGGTAAGAAGAAGTTTTTTTGCTTCCATCTCCAAACGGGATCACAAAGGCCAATAATACTCCTGTTATGGTAGCATGTACTCCTGAATTTAGCATGAAGTACCACATGGCTGCTCCTCCTATCAAGTATGGATAGAGTTGGTGCACGTTGCGTCTGTTAAAAATGAACAAAATCCCCATAATGGCAAATGCAATTCCTAGATTGATGTAGTCAATACTTTCCGTGTAAAATACAGCAATGACTATTATAGCTCCTAAATCATCAATGACTGCCAATGCGGTTAAGAAAATTTTTAATGAAGTAGGAACTCTTTTGCCTAAAAGCGATAAAATTCCTATTGCAAACGCAATGTCTGTAGCCATAGGAATTCCAGCTCCGTTTTGTGTAATGGTACCAAAGTTTAGCAATAAAAAAATCCCTGCCGGTACCAGCATTCCTCCCAAAGCCCCAAAAATGGGTAAAGCCGCATCTTTAATACTCGATAATTCTCCTTGATATATTTCTCGTTCTAATTCTAAACCTATCAATAAAAAGAAAATAGTCATTAAACCATCATTAATCCAGTGGGTAATAGAATGGTGTGCAATTTCAGTTTCCCAAAATGCAATATAATTGTTTTGTACTGCTGAGTTAGCCAATGCAATGGATAGTAAAGTCACAAAAAGTAATAAGATACCTCCTGCTTTTTCACTTTCAAAAAAGGCTTTAAATGTTTTAGTTACTTTCATTATTTATTTTGAGTTTGCTTTGTTGGAGAGCGGATAATACAAAGTACAAATTTACAATTTTAAAGGCTTATGGCATTCGTTTACTCCATAAACCGTATTTTTTTTGTTTATTTGAGTAATCAAAATTTAGAACATATGGCTATCAATATCCTTCACATAGACAGCAATCATCCTGTACTCTGGGATCAACTTCAAGCTGCTGGTTTTCATAATCACAGTGATTATGTTTCTTCAAAAGAGGAAATTGAATCTAAAATTGAGGATTATCACGGAATCGTGATTAGAAGTCGTTTTAAGATTGACAAAATATTTTTAGACAAGGCAACAAATTTACAGTTTATAGCACGTGTGGGTGCTGGATTAGAAAGTATTGATTGTGATTATGCTACGCAAAAGGGCATTGCGCTTATAGCCGCACCCGAAGGTAATAGGAATGCAGTAGCAGAGCATTCGTTAGGAATGATTCTGTCATTGTTCAATAACTTGAATCAAGCGGATCAAGAAATTAGAGCAGGACAGTGGAATAGAGAAAGTAATAGAGGTCATGAGCTAGATGGCAAAACAGTAGGTATTATTGGCTACGGAAATATGGGAAAATCTTTTGCCAAAAAACTTCGAGGTTTTGATGTAAAAGTACTTTGCTACGACATTCTAGAAAACGTAGGCGATGCCAATGCGAAACAAGTAACACTCGATACATTTCAGCAAGAAGTTGATGTGCTGAGCTTACACGTTCCTTGGACTCCAGAAACTGATAAAATGATCGACGCATCCTTTATCAATAACTTTGCAAAGCCATTTTGGATTATCAACACCTCACGCGGGAACAATCTAGTCACCCAAGATTTGGTAGCAGCTTTACAAGCAGGAAAAATTCTTGGTGCGGGTCTTGATGTTTTGGAATATGAAAAACTTTCTTTTGAAACTCTTTTCAGTGACAAAAATACTCCCGAAGCGTTTCAATATTTACTGCAAGCTAAAAATGTAATTTTAACGCCTCATATTGCGGGTTGGACTGTGGAAAGTAAGGAACGATTAGCACAAGTTATTGTAGATAAAATAAAAGCAAAGTATTTTGGTCAAGCCAAAGATATCGAGCCAGAAGAGCTCGTAACTGGAATTGGAGGTTTCTTTTTTAAGTCCAATGCCCCTAAAGGTTTAACGGCTTGGTACGAAAAGCATTTGGGTTTAAAAACAGATCAATACGGAGCTACTTTTTGGTGGAAAGATAAGAACGGCGCGGATTGTTCTACCCAATGGTCGCCTTTTGCTGCAGATACTACTTATTTTGAACCAAGCAAAAAAGAGTTCATGCAAAACTTTAGAGTGCTTGATTTAGAGGTATTATTGAAAAAATTAATACAAGAAGGTGTAACAATTGTGGGTGATATGCAGACTTATGAGTACGGAAAATTTGCTTGGATACTGGATTGCGAAGGAAATAAAATTGAACTTTGGGAGCCAATTGACGCTGCCTTTTTATAAATGAGAATATATAAACTACTTAATTAACTAATATTAACTAACGATGGAAAATCAAAAATACGAATCTTGGAATCAACCACAACATAACCGACAAGACAATAAGAAACTTCCAGCAGGGTTGCTCGCTATTCTTTTAGGACCTTTAGCAATTCATAAGTTTTTTTTGGGTTACACCACCGAAGGGATTATTTGGTTATTGATTAGTTTGTTTACCTGTGGAACCGTAACGACTTTATTAGGACTTATTGAAGGGATTATTTATTTGACAAAATCAGATGAAGAGTTTTATCAAACGTATCAAGTAGGTAAGAAGGCATGGTTTTAAAACATAAAAATCCCGTCTTATCTTTTTAGGACGAGACGGGATTTATATAATGCTACTGATATTAATCTTCTTTTTCGGCTAATTTTCGTTCTAGTTCGGCCTGAAATTCTTCCATTACCGGTTTCATAGTGCTTTCGGGAATGTCAGCTATTCTTATGTACATGAGGCCATCTACCGCGTTATTAAATAGTGGATCTACATTAAAGGCCACAACTTTGGCGTTTTGTTTGATGTATTTTTTAATCAAAACAGGTAAGCGCAAACTGCCAGGTTCCAATTCGTCAATTATTTTGTCAAATTTATTCAAATCAGCTTCAGTCTCGTTGAAAATGAAATCTTTGTCGGCATCTTTAAGTTTGACTTTATATGCTTTTTTAGGATGAATATATTGAGCAATATAAGGATCATAATAATTTGATTTCATAAACTCAATCATCAGTGATTTTGAAAAATCAGAAAATTGATTGCTGATACTTACCCCGCCCAATAAAAATTTATGCTCTGGATAACGTAATGTAGTGTGCATAATTCCTTTCCAAAGCAAGAAAAGTGGCATTGGTTTTTGTTGGTATTCCTTAATGATAAACGCGCGACCCATTTCTATGGATTTGTGCATCATATCATATAATTCAGGTTCAAATCTAAATAAATCGTTGAGGTAAAAACCATTTATACCATATTTAGGGTAAATTTCGGCTCCTAATCCCATGCGGTATGCACCTGCAATTTTGTTAGCTTCGTTATCCCATAAAAATAAGTGGTGGTAATATTGATCGTGCTTGTCAAGATCTATAGATTCATTGGTACCTTCACCTACTTCTCTAAAAGTAATTTCGCGAAGACGACCTATTTCATGAAGAATATTTGGAATTTTTGAAGCTCTTGCAAAAAACACTTCGTAGTTTTTGCTTTGCAGTAAGCGGCAATCTGTTGTACGCAATCCTTCTACTTCCTTGATCATTTTGTCTTGGCTTGCAGCCGTGACAATCGTTTTTGGACTTTTAGGAATTTTTAAGGTAGGAGTAGGTAAAAATGGGCTTTCCTTTTCAAAAGGATTAGCCAGCATATAGGTTTTCTTCCTTAAAAACTCAGAGTATTCCTCAAGAGTAGTATGTTCATTTTGCTCATTTACAGAGATTGGTTTGCCTATACGAACTTTGATTACTCTACGTTTTTGACTAAAAACTTCAGAGGGTAATTTTGCGGTTCTAAAAGTCCCACTAATCTTAGAAAGTAAATAAAACAACCTACTGTTTTTAGCATGAAAATAGATAGGGATAACTGGAACTTGTGCTTTTCTAATGACTTTAATAGCGCCCTCTTCCCAAGGTTTGTCTACCATTAACTTACCATCTTTATAAGTAGAGACTTCACCTGCAGGAAACATACCTAATGGTTTGCCATCACTTAAATGACGGAGTGTCTCTTTAATACCTACCACACTTGATTTTACATCCTTATGATTTTCAAAAGGATTTACAGGCATGATGTATTTTTTTAACGGAGTTATGCGGTGCAATAAAAAATTAGCGATAATTTTAAAATTTGGCTCGCGTTCTAGCATTAATTTTAATAACAAAACCCCGTCAATTCCGCCAAGTGGGTGGTTTGAGATGGTTATATAAGCGCCTTCTTTTGGTAATCTTTTTAAGTCTTCTTCTGGGATTTCGAATTTTATTTTTAAATCATCAAGAACTCCATTCAAAAAAGCGACATCTTCTAGGTGTTTGTTTCTATTGTATACTTTATTCAAGGTAGAGATTTTTAGCACCTTCATTAATATCCAGCCAGAAAACGTACCCAAAACGCCGTACTTGTCTGCATTAATAGCTTTTGCAACTTCTTTTGCGGTAACTAGACCCATGTATTTTTTTTCTTTATTTTAGTGCAAGAAACAAAGATAGCAAAAAACTCCATTTTCTCTATTTTTCTACATCAAACTTCTACTTTTTTGTTACATTTGAAACGTATATTTTTAAACAAGATTTTAAAACTGATACATAAAATTGGGTATTATGGTTCTAAATTAAGCCTGATGATTTTAAATGTTAATTTCAATTTTTTTTCCTGATGAGAATTATTTCATACAATGTAAATGGTATAAGAGCAGCCATTACAAAAGGTTTTCTAGAATGGTTACAGCACGCAAATCCTGATGTTATTTGCCTACAAGAAATTAAAGCTACTGAAGATCAAATTCCAGTTGATGCCATTACGCAAGCAGGTTATCCGTATCAATATTATTATCCAGCTACAAAAAAAGGGTACAGTGGTGTAGCCATTTTGTCTAAAACAAAACCTAATTCGGTTTTTTATGGTACTGGAATTGAGCATATGGATTTTGAAGGACGTAATCTTCGAGCTGATTTTGATTCAGTGTCTATTATGAGTTTGTACTTGCCTTCTGGAACAAATATGGATAGATTGGATCATAAATTTATGTTTATGGATGATTTTCAAAACTACATCAACGAACTCAAAAAAGAGATTCCAAACCTTATTATTTGCGGAGATTACAACATCTGCCATGAAGCAATAGATATTCACGATCCTGTGCGGAATAAAAATGTTTCTGGATTTCTTCCTCAAGAAAGAGCTTGGCTTGATCAGTTTATGAAATCAGGATTTGTAGATAGTTTTAGACATTTTAACAGTGAACCGCATCAATATTCATGGTGGAGTTACCGTGCTGGAGCAAGAGGAAATAATAAAGGATGGAGGATTGATTACAATCTTGTAAGTGAAAATTTAAAACATAAATTAAAAAGAGCTGTAATTTTAGCCGATGCTGTTCACTCAGATCATTGCCCTATTTTGGTCGAAATAGAATAGTAGGATCATAAGCTAGTTCATGCTATTCGCTATAAATGTAATTCACTGAACTCCGATGTAAATAAAAGTTGAATGAAGTATTCTTATTGTTTTTAAAGAAAAACAACAAGGATTTTTACTGCTATCGGGGCTACAAGAATACTCAAAGCTTAATGATTTCGGTCTAATAAACAATTGAATCAACATAAATACTAAAATAAATGATAAAAAAAATTTCAATCGGATTGTTGGTACTCGCATTATCAACATCTTGTGTTTCCAAGAAAATATACAATGATCTAGAAAGTAAATTTACAGATCTTAAAAAAGAAAATAGAACTTTAGCTGATGAAAACGCAGCGTTATCGCAAGCTAAAAACCAACTTGAAATAGACCGAGACGCCTTAAAAGCTGATCTTGATAAATCTACAGTTGCTCTTGCCAAAGCAGCAGCAGATTTAGAAGCAAGTAAAAACAAGTATAAAGTGCTTCAAGATTCCTATACCGCTCTAGAGAAAAATAGTGGTGATGCGCTACAAAGCAACATGAAGAAAAATAGGGATTTGCTGGATCAACTAGATGAAAAAGGGAGAGCACTAGCACTAGAGCAAGAGCGTTTGAGTAAAAGTGCACAAAGACTTAAAGAACTTGAAGATTTGATTGCTGCTAAGGAAGCAAGCATGAAAAAACTAAAAGAAACTTTGTCTAAGGCCTTGAATAGTTTTGAAGGAAAGGGTCTTACTGTTCAACAAAAAAACGGAAAAGTATATGTATCTATGGAGAATAAACTTCTTTTTAACTCTGGGAGTTGGGCAGTAGGATCTGAGGGTAAAAAAGCAGTTGTTGAATTAGGAAAAGTACTGGGAGATAATCCAGATATTTCCGTGCTGATTGAAGGTCACACAGATGATGATGCCTTTACAGCATCTGGCCCTATTGCAGATAACTGGGATTTGTCTACAAAAAGAGCTACAGCAATTGTGGGTATTTTGAGCGAGAATAAAAAAATCAACAAACAAAATTTAACTGCGGCGGGAAGAGGTGAGTTTTCACCTCTTGGAAGTAATTCCACTGCTGAGGGCAAAGCTAAAAACCGTAGAATCGAAATTATCTTAACGCCAAGATTAGATGCTATTGCAGATATGTTGAATGAGATTAATTAATTTTTCTACAGTCAAAAGTCATAAAGTCGTCAATTTAAATAACTGACTTTATGACTTTTGACTTTATAACGTTATGACTTTATGAAATACACTACTTTACCCAATTCTGATGTAAAAGTCAGTAAAATATGTCTGGGAACAATGACTTTTGGTCAACAAAATACTGAGGCTGAGGGTCACGCCCAAATGGATTATGCACATGAAAACGGTATTAATTTCTTTGATACAGCCGAGATGTACTCTGTTCCAGCACGCGAGGAAACTTATGGAAGTACCGAGAAAATTATTGGCTCTTGGTTCAAAAAAACGGGAAAGAGAGACGAGGTAATTTTGGCATCTAAAATAGTAGGTCCTAATGTCAATTTTGGTTACATGCGAGAGAACTTAGATTTTTCACCTGCAAGTTTAACCCATGCCTTAGAGGCAAGTCTTACTAGATTACAAACCGATTATATAGATCTGTACCAATTGCACTGGCCAGAGAGAAAAACCAATTTTTTTGGGCAACGTGGTTTTAAATCACAAGAAGATGCTTGGGAAGATAACATTCAAGCTGTGCTAGAAACCCTCGACGGATTTATAAAACAAGGGAAAATTAAACACATTGGTCTTTCTAACGAGACTCCATGGGGAATTATGCGTTTCTTAGAAGAGGCGAAGTATAAAAACTTACCTAAAATTAAAACCATTCAAAATCCGTATTCTTTATTGAATAGACTTTTTGAAAATGGTTCAGCTGAGATTTGTACAAGAGAACAAGTAGGGTTGCTGGCTTATTCGCCAATGGCTTTTGGAGTTTTGTCAGGTAAGTTTCTTACTGGTGAAAGTCATCCAAATGCTAGACTTTCATTGTTTCCGCAGTTCTCAAGATATAACAGTGCACAAAGTACACAAGCTACACAAATGTATCAGGAAATTGCGGTAAAAAACGGACTTACGCTTACGGAATTATCATTGGCATTTGTCGCGCAACAATCGTTTGTTACCAGCACCATTATTGGCGCGACCAGTTTAGATCAATTAAAAGAAAATTGTAATACCATACACGTAACACTTTCAGATGATATTTTAAAAGCTATTGATGAGGTGCAAGCTTTAATTCCGGATCCGGCACCATAATTTGATAATAGTATTTTTTTAAGAACAACTATTAGCAATGAGCCTTCCTTAACAAAAACTCCAGCAGAAAAATGAATCTTTCGGCTGGAGTTTTTAGTTTTTTTGAGAGATTTAGAAATCAAATTCAGTCCCTGCGGCAAGTGAATCTACTTTTATCAGGGTTGAATCTAGTACTTTGAACTTTATAAAAGAACGTGCAGGTCCTGAGATAAAAATAGGTATTGAAGTATACAAGGTGTCTTCTGGAGTCAAGAGTCCTCTTCGTAACATTATTTTTGTCAAAAAAACTTCCTGTTTTGTTGCAAAATCTTTCAACAATCCTTGATCGTTAAACTGATACATGAATTTCTTTGGACTCGGAATAATTCGAGCCAAGTATAGGCATTCGTTTAGAGACAACTCCGCTGGTGTTTTCTGGAAATAAAACTGACTTGCTTCGCCAATTCCATATACATTTGGACCCCATTCGATAATGTTAAAATACACTTCCAGCATGCGTTCTTTGCTCACAATCCTGTTGTTTTCAAGGATGTAAACTAATAATATTTCTTCTAGCTTGCGCGAAAGTGTTTTTTCTCTGCTCAAAAAAGCATTTTTCACGAGTTGCATGCTAATGGTACTAGCGCCACGAGCAAATTTTTTGGTTCTAATGTTCTTTACGATCGATTGTTTAAAAGCCTCACTGATAAAGCCGCGATGTGAGAAAAACGAAGGATCCTCAGTAGTTAAAACTGATTTTTGTAAGTAAGGCGAAATTTGATCTAATGGGGTGTAATTAGGGTTTGCGGTACCCACAAGTACAGGTCTTTGCAATACGTTATTAATCAAGGCGCGGTATACAAACTCTCCATTGAGCTTGGTTAAGTTCGCGTCGCCATATTTTGTAATTTTTAAGTTTTCTTTCTTTAAAGTACTGTCAAAAACCAAACGGTTGGGTTTGTTTTTATTGAAAGCAAAATCCAATTTATAAGAGAAAGTTCCGCTTGCTTCCATGCCTTTGAAATGCGTAAATAAGCCTTCAGGCAAAGAGGTTATGAAATCCTGAGCCTTCATTTTTGGGATGTTTACCTTGAGTTTGTAGAGCGTGTCAAGAGCAGTGTCATAGGCTAGGTAAGGATGGAATTTTATCTTATTGAGTTGTACGGTTGAAGTACTGTCAATAGAAATAAAATCAGATCCTAATAAAAAACGGTAGTCAAACTTAGCATTTTGCAACACTACATCTTTATTGGCTATTTTAGGATGATTGATTTTTAAATTGGCAATAGCCATAAAACCATCAATGTGTAGCTCATCACCATCTTTGTCAATGTTTTCAAGATTCAATCGTATGGTGTTGAAACTAGTTTTCAGGTTGAAACGTTCATCAAAATAAGGGAGTTTAATGGCGCCAGTATCAATGTTTACAAACTGAATGTCTGCTTTTTTATTTCTTGGATCTGCAAAACCTTTAAGTTTCCACCGTTGTGAGATGGTATTGGTTTCTACTTTTATGGATGTCTCCAATTGTTTATTGGCCAAACGTAGTTTTTGAAAATTGATGTTTGTTTTTTTGCCGTTATCATCTATTTTAAAAGCAAGATTGTCTAGCACCATATCTGTAGGAACTAAATTCAATATTTTGGTGATAAGAGCATAAGCAAATTCGGCATAGTCCCTTTTTTTATTGGTTTTTTCCGCTGAGGGATCCTTTTTCAAGAACGCATCAAAGTTTCTTTTTTTTCCTTTTTTTACTAGTTGGATGTAACCGTTTTGTATGTCTAATGTTCCCAGTTGCACCTCGCCCGAAATTAGTTTTAAGAGGTTAACGGTTGTTTTTATTTTTTCAATTTTAAAAAGGGTATCAGCATCTTTAGGGATTAGTGTGATTTCAGACATACTTAGTCCAGATAAACCATCAAATGAGGCTTTTTTAACGGTGAAACTACTGTTGTATTCTACCGTCATTTCATTTGAAATTTTGTCAAGTGTTTGTTGTAAAACGGCATCTCTAAACACAAAAAAACCTCCTACAATAAGGCATATTACCACGAGGAGTATCTTAAAAAAAAGACCAATTTTTTGTTTTGTGATTTTCATGTTTACTGTATTGATTTGGGGTGGCTAAAATAGCAACTTTTCCCTTGTTTTGTATGCGGTTAACCTAAAGTTTAATAAACCATTAGCATATAAATTGTTTAGGGCTATCTTGCTTTTAAAATTGGTTGTGGTACAAACTACTTATTTTATCACCCTGTTCATGCAGGAATTGTAGAGAAAGCATCACACTATATTTACTCCAGTGCTAGTAATTATGTTTCTGATACAGGCTTGGTGAAAATCGAAAAAGCAGACTTTCCCCTTGTTGATGTCTTGAATTTGAATAATTTTACGAGGTACAATGAATATTGAGTTTGACAAAGTTATGGTGGTGTATCGGATTGGGTACGAATTCGGAGATATTCGCAATGCACCTAGTATTTAACAACGTTTTGTTTTAGAGAACACTTCGTAGAGCGCGAGACAGGTTTAAGCAGTAGAGAATAAACTAAATAATAGACCCCGAAAAAGATTTGGTTATAAAACACCTAACCAAGTATATTTACATAAATTAACAAATCAAGAAAAAGTTTCATATATGACTTGAATCCGCTATTTTAATAGAAAAATTTACATGTATAAATTAAATCTTGTTTTAGTTTACCGCGTTGCAAACGCTATGGATTATTTTTTTGAAAGTAAGATGACACTCGTTACAAACGAGCGCCAGTGGGATATTATAATGAATTTGTTCATCCAACCCCGGGTGTTAGTGGTCCTGGACTAATGAGAATAGTAACGGGACAAAATGGTGAAGTGTGGTTTACAGTCGATCATTACAAATCATTTATATTAATAAAAAAATAAAAAAATGAATTCTTTTAAGTTTTTGCCAAATGTTTTAAATTATAAATCAAGTAACGATTGTGTTTTGGTTATTCCTCCAGAAATTATTGATAAAAATGGATTGTTACAGTACATAAGTTCAAGATTAAGTTTCCCAAATTATTTTGGATATAATTGGGATGCTTTATATGATTGTTTAATAGATTTAAAATGGATTGAACAAAAGAAAATATCATTAATTCATGATGATTTGAATATTTCAAACAATGATGATTTAAAAATTTATCTCAATATTTTAGAAGATGTGGTGACTAATTGGCAAGAATCTGATAAACATTTATTTGAAGTTGTATTTTCAATTAAATTAGAAGATAAGATAAAATTTTTGTTTGAGAATTAACCCGATCTCTCGGATTTGTCCACGCTAGATAGAGCGGAATTTTATTCCGTACCCGTAAAGATTGACAAGTACCACAAAATTACACCCCTAAACCTTAATATGCACTAAGATGATTGATGATAAAAATATATTTGGTTGCTATGTATCTGTTACACAAGCATATCTCGATTCTGACCAAAAAACAAAGGATTTAGCAACAGAGCAAGGACAGTTATTTAGGGCTTATGTATGGAGTGAAAAAGGTATTTGTGAAGTTATTAAGAAGTTGAACCGAGACGATTATGGCAAGGATTTGAAATTAGCTTTGTTTCAATTCTATATAAATCCAATACCAATGATGGGGCAAGCTTTAAAGGATATAGAAAGTTATAGAAAAAAAGAAAAATCTATTGGTATTCCGATAATTGTAAATTATGGTAATTTCTTTAGTAAAAGTGAATCAGAGCGTTATGATTTTTTGAAAGAATCTATTTTGCAAAAATTAGATTTGCTTGGAGAAGTAGTAAAAAAGAAAAAGTTAGATACCAATATGGAGTTATTGAAATCGGATTTAAAAAATATTTTGATTCAGTATATGTAGTCATTAATTAAGCAAGAACAGACAAAACAAGACAGAAATACTCTATTTTAGCTAGTTATGACGATGGAAACAGGGAGTTTTTTTAGGAGCAAACAGTTGGAGTGGCACTGGAGGTATAAAAGAATTTAGCCAAAGAACAGGAGTTTTAGGTATTCATAGTGGCGACTTTAGAGCTACGTATGAAAATGATGGGGGTCATGTTTTAAGTAAACTTGGAGATGCTAACGATAATTATAGAACTGCAGCTTTAAATTTATCTGTTGGGAAATTTACCGCAGGATTTAACTTGTTTACTGGACAAAGAAATACAACTGATCAGGAAACAGAAGGAAAAAAAATATGGTTTTAAAGACCCAATGGGAGTTTGTCACCAAAATTCAGCAACAAACGAACAAGGAACAAAATACAGGCTAGGGGCATTAACTGTTGGTTATGGTGGTTATCGTGTGGGCGTAAATAGTGAACACGTTCGACACGCCATCCAAAATGCAGTTATACACAGAATGATAGGCGATAATGAATTTGTAAATACTTCTTGGAATTGGAAAGTTTATTCTCAATACAGAACATCTAACGGTTTTACATCATGGTAAAAAAAACAATACTATTAGCACTTCTACTTTGTATGGCAAGTTGTTTTTATGCCCGAACTGATTATGGTAATATTAGATTAAAGCCTTATCGGTTTACAATAAAATCAAATTCAAATCCTGATGTTTATAAAATCATTGATACCACAAAATTATATGAATTGGTTGATGCTATAAATATAAAATACAATCAAAGGCCAAACAGTTTAAAAAAGGAGTTTCTAAAATTCTATGCCAATGGTAGAGTTGGAGAATTTGAAGTTTATTATGAGAGTGATATTAAATCATTAGACCCTAAAAAAGCTAAAATGGCATATTACAATTATGATGGTAAAAATTTAGTAATTCAAATTTATTTTGAACACCCACAAGGTGGAGGATTAATCAAAAAGAACTTTAAAGAAATTAAAAGGGATACTTTAGAATTAATTAATGACAGTTATTTGTATCAATACAAAATTCTAGATTTACCCAAAGATTTTTTAATTTACAAGCCTGATTGGTAAGAAAGGATTAAAAAACAAGAAAATACAGCTGGCTCGTTTGTTCATGTTAACTGGTGCTCGATTTTATCGAGTACCAACTTACCTTATGAAAATGAATTGTAGCATTTGCAAAGTGACTTTCCCTTAACTATGGTCCTGAACATTTCTAGGCTAAATCTAGCAGTAATTTGTCTACTTTTTGTTTTTGTGTTCCGTATTTTATTTGTAGCGGAGAGCCTTCGCCCATTCGAGTGAAATATTCCAGTGCTTTATGGGCAAAAAAACGTTTGTGAAAATGAGATAGTTCAGGAACTTGCGGGTATTGTTCATGAAAAAGCATTTCATAATAGGCTTGCCATTCCCTTTCATTTTTATCATGAATGGTGTTTTCAGGCGTTTTTTGTGCCACGTGAATCATCTCATGAAGGAGTAAGTTGAGCATTAAGGGAAGTGGATATTCAAAAGTATTCTCCGGTATCCGAATAATTTGTGGTTCACCCAAAGCACCTTCGGTAGTCATTAGGATGAATTCAGGCTTGGCTTTTTCTCTGAGTTCAAAACCTTTAAAGTTGGGGTGTGTAAGGCCGTATTCTTCTATCAAGAACTTTGCTGCAGCAATAGTTTCCCCCATTTCATGAAAGGAGTTTACAATTTGTAGTTGGTCTTGATAGGTTTTCATTGTTGGGTAGTAGTGCGGTTTATTTCAGTTTTTATAGATGCGAAATGCATGGTAAATATACTTTATTTGTTTTTATTAAATAGGATGCAGTCAAAATGTAGTTGATTTTTATTCCTAGTCAAGTTATTATTTTATCTTCTCTGACTACAAATAAAACAGCCTAACAAAGCAAAAGTTTGTTAGGCTGTTTTAGTATGTAGTTTTGTAGGTTACAGGATCGCTTTGGCTCCAAAGTCAGCTACAAGGTGATCGTCTTCTACGGTGCTTCCGCTTACTCCAATAGCTCCTATTACTTCACCATCATTGTTTTTGATAACAACACCTCCAGGAAAAGTAATCAATCCGCCATTACTGTGCTCAATATTGTATAACGGAGCATCAGGTTTTACTAACGGTGTTAAAGTTGCAGTGTCCATGGTGAACCACGCTGATGTTTTTGCTTTTTTGAATGAAATGTCAATAGATCCTATCCATGCGCCATCCATTCTAGCAAAAGCAACTAAATTTGCACCTGCGTCTACTACGCAAATGTCCATTTTAGTTCCAATTTCTTCTGATTTGTTTTTTGCTGCAGCGATTACTGCTTCTGCTTGTTGTAATGTAATGTTCATTTTTGTATTC
Organism: Flavobacterium sp. CECT 9288; assembly: GCF_918731615.1. NCBI lineage: Bacteria > Pseudomonadati > Bacteroidota > Flavobacteriia > Flavobacteriales > Flavobacteriaceae > Flavobacterium > Flavobacterium sp. CECT 9288. The sequence continues at coordinate 3,611,356 of NZ_OU957226.1, forward strand.
TTATTTAATTTTAAATTGGGTACGTAATTCAATTGGGGCAGCACTTAAAGCTTCGCTACTTGTGTATTTTAGTTTTAGTGCTTCGGCTAATTCGTTAAATTGTGCTTCGATCATTCTGCTTACTTCACCCGATATAGGATTGTTGATTTTGAAGATTTTAAATCCATCACCAACGGAGTCAAGTGCTAATTTGACTTCGCATTTATTATCTTTTATAATGTGCTACAATAGTTGCTTTTGCAAGGGTGTTGGCCCATAAATTGTAACCAACTAACTCTGGGTTTGCAGTAGCGTCTAGTCCTAGTTTGTCCGTTTTTAGTGCGTAAACGGTGAAAATATAGGTGTGAATTCCGTGACCAACTGGCGGACATGGACCTCCAAAACCAGTCGCTCCAAAGCTTGTAGTACTTTGTACAGTTCCCGCTGGCATTAAATTTAAAGCTGGATTTCCTGCTTTTGAAACAATTTCATTCACATTGGTTGGGATGTTAAAGGCTACCCAATGCCACCATCCTGCTCCTGTAGGTGCATCTGGATCATAACAAGTAATGGCAAAACTCTTTGTTCCCTCAGGAGCATTTTCCCAACTTAATTGTGGCGATGCATTGTTTCCGTTACAGCCAAATCCATTAAATTCATTTTGAATGGTAAAGGATCCGCCCATATCTTTACTGCTTAGTGTAAATGTTTTTTGAGCAAAAAGAGTACCTGTAAAAAGTAGTACAGCTGATAAAAATAAAATTGATTTTTGCATGATGAATGCTTTTAAATTACAATGCAAAAGTCATTATTATGGAGGTAAACTCTAAAACTAAAAAGTTCAAAAAATGTTGCTAAAAGTTCAAATGTTGATTTGTGATTGTTTGGGAGTAGTTCCGAATTTATTTTTATACGCTTGAACAAAACTCGATAAATTTTCAAAACCTATTACTTCGTAGACATCAGAGGCGCGCATTTTCTTGGTTTGCAACAAGTAAGCCGCATGTTCTAATCTTTTTTCTTGAAACCATCGGATTGGACTTGTTTGAAATTCTTTATCAAAGTTGCGTTTAAAAGTGGAAACACTCATGTTACATAAAAACGAGAGTTCTTGGATGCTTAAATTGTTCAAAGCATTTTTGTGCATCGTGTCTACAAATGATTTTGCCGATGGATTTTGGTGATGTACAAAGTTTAATAAAAAATCGATACCCTTGATTTGTACAAGATACAGTAGAATTTCCTCAAATTTTAACGGCAGCATTTTGTTGATAAAATCAATAGGTTGTGTCTGGAGGTGAATTAAACTCTTAACAATATTTTGAATTACCCGATCGTATTCTGTGATAATAAAAGGATCGTTATTTTGTTTGTGATTGTTCTTGTAATCGTATTTTTTTAGAAAGTCTTCAACGGCTTTGTCTGAAAAAAAAAGCAGCATACTTCGGTAATTTTGACTCATAGAAATGCTTTCGCTCATCAAGCAATTACCCGCTTTGATAATGACAAATTTATCGTTTTCTATGCGTCTTGTATGGCTCTGAGTAACAAGTTCTTTTGTTCCGTTGAGCAGAAAACTAAAAACATTTTTAGAAAGTTGCACCTTGTTTTTATTGATACTTTTTGAAATAAAATATTCATACAGTTGTAGTTCACTATCGCTGTTGGTTTCTATTTGCTCAGGTAAATATTGAATTTCCATTTTATAATTTAAATTTTTCTACAATAAATATAGTTATCCAAATAGCTCACTTGCTACATCTTCTATTTTAGCGACCATCCTAATTTGTATACCCGTGTTTTTTAATGTGATTTTATTGTATTTAGATACAAAAATGGTCGAAAATCCTAGTTTTTCTGCTTCTTGAATGCGCTGATCTACTCGGTTTACAGGACGTATTTCGCCCGAAAGTCCTACTTCGCCAGCAAAACAAAAATCTTTATTAACCGGAATGTCTTCATTTGAAGATAGAATGGCAGCAACAACGGCTAAGTCAATCGCGGGGTCGTCTACCGAAATTCCGCCTGTAATATTCAAAAATACATCTTTGGCGCCAAGCCTAAAACCAGCTCTTTTTTCGAGTACTGCCAAAATCATGTTGAGTCGTTTGGCATTGTATCCTGTGGTACTTCGCTGTGGCGTTCCGTAGACTGCGGTGCTTACGAGTGCTTGAATTTCTATCATCAAAGGACGCATGCCTTCCAGAGTTGAGGCAATTGCGGTACCTGATAATTCCTCGTTTTTGTGCGAAATCAATATTTCAGATGGATTTGCCACTTCTCGTAATCCGCTACCGAGCATTTCATAAATGCCAATCTCGGCCGTAGAGCCAAATCTGTTTTTTAAAGAGCGTAAAATTCGATAAACGTGATTGCGGTCTCCTTCAAACTGCAACACCGTGTCCACCATGTGCTCCAGAATTTTAGGGCCTGCTATGTTTCCATCTTTTGTAATATGACCGATGAGAATCACAGGAATGTTGGTTTCTTTGGCAAATTTTATTAGTTCTGCAGTAGTTTCTCTGATTTGAGAAATACTCCCTGGAGTCGATTCAATATAATCCGTATGCAAAGTTTGAATGGAATCTATAATTACAATCTCTGGTTGAATGGCTTCAATTTGTTTGAAGATGTTTTGTGTCTTGGTTTCGGTCAAGATGTAGCAATTGTCACCGCTTGGTGTTATCCTTTCGGCTCGCATTTTTATTTGTTTCTGACTTTCCTCGCCGGATACGTATAGCGTTTTGTAAGGTAATTTTAAGGAAATTTGCAGCAAAAGCGTACTTTTTCCAATGCCTGGTTCACCGCCTAAAAGAATCAAAGAACCTGGAACAATACCACCACCTAAAACGCGGTTCAATTCGCCATCAGTAGTATCCATGCGAATCTCTTGCGCCGAATCAATTTCATTAATGCGCAATGGTCGTGGTGCTTTGCTAGTAGGAGTGGGCTCACTCTTCCAAGCCACTTTTTCTTGTTTCTGAATTATTTCTTCGGCAATAGTGTTCCATTCTTTGCAAGAATTGCATTGTCCTTGCCATTTGGCATATTGAGAACCGCAATTTTGGCAAAAAAAAGTAGTTTTTACTTTTGACATTATTTTTTTGGTATTTGAGTAATCATATCCTCGTATTTTTCAAGCATCATTGTTTTAGTCAAATCACCTATTTCTTCTTGTTGAGATGCTGTTTGATAGTATTTTGCTGCTCGTTTGGGGTCGCCCAATTTTTCATACATTAAACCCAGTTCATAATCTGAAAGCATGGATTTCGGATAGTTAACTGTTGCAATTTCGGCGAGTTGTCCCAGTTCTGAGTAAGCTTTATTTTTTAGTATTGCTGCTTCAATGGCTTTAAAATCATTGAGTCTCACTAGTGTTCTTAAACCTAAATTTTCATAAAGAGTGTCATAGCGCGCCACTAAATAATCTACATAACCAGAGGGTAAACTGGCTATTTTTTCACTAAATTCTAATGAAGAAATGGGTTTGTAAGATTCAAAGAAATGGTAAAGCGCATTAGGAATTGCTTGAAGTACCACAGCATAATGTGATGTGTTTTTAAAATTATCAAATTTATAGTGTACTAATGGATTTTTAACCTCCTGTAAGCCAGTATCTAGGTTTTTGATTCCATTTTGAATTTTGCGGATGTCACCATCTCCATTTGCCTGATAATAGAAAATAGATTTTTTGGTTTTTAAAAGTTCATCAGGTAATCTTTCCTGCATACCTTTTGTAAGTTCAGGTGCAAGTGAAATATAGGCTTGAAATAGCGGATTTTCTTTGTACAAAAAATAGTTTAAAAACCCTGCGGTAGTGTCATGTCCAGCTATGATTCTAAACGGTGCTGTGGGATATTTTTTTTCTAGATAAGGGATCAATTCTCCTCCTATAAAATTAAAAAACTGGGCTCCTTTACCAGTGAGTTCATCCTCTATGTCATCATGCATAGAGTCATCTATGCGTTCGTTTTTTTGATTTTGATGAATGCCAACAATAATGGTTTCAGGAAGATCATCCCAGTAGGCACCATATTGTAACGCTCCATAAAAAGGATCAAATAAATAATCTCCATCTAAAAGGATCAAGATTGGATATTTTTTATTTGGGTTTTTTTCTATTGATAGCGGCAGGCTTATAGTCAGTTCTCTCTTCTCTCCGAGTATTTGAGAATCGAATGTAAAGGATGTTTTTTGAGAAAAAACGGTCACGCTAAACAGCAATAATAATAGTGTTTTTTTCATTACAAGGTTAGATTTGGTAGGGGTCTTATTTTATGTGTAATTTACAAAGCAAGATACTATAATATTTGTTTTTTATTACAGGAGTTCTCTTTTTTTATGTTGTAAGTCGTGATTTAGCTGTGATTTTAGGTTTTTAATTGCTTTGCGTTTCAATTAGTTTTCTCTATTTTTTTTCACAAAAAAACCACAAACACTGCCTGTAACTGAGGTGCGTGTTTGTGGTAGTGTCATTATAACCCACTTCTGCTAGTGGATTTATGTTAGTGAATTGTCATTTTCATTAGGGAAAATAATCCATGGTTTAAATGTTTTTGCTTCCTCAAAATCCATGCCTGCATACGAAATAATAATAATGATATCATCTTTTTGTACCTTTCTGGCAGCGGGACCGTTTAGTGTAATGGTTCCGGAGTTTTTTTCTCCTTTGATTGCGTAGGTTTCAAAACGTTCTCCGTTATTGATGTTTACAATTGAAACTTTCTCACCTTCAATAATATTAGATGCTTCTAACAGTGATTCGTCAATAGTAATAGAGCCGATATAATTTAAATCTGCTCCGGTTACTTTAACGCGGTGAATTTTTGATTTTAAGACTTGGATTTGCATGCTACAAAGGTAAATTAATTTAATGAAATGGTATCAATCAATCTAATATTGTTGACTATTACCGCTATAAAAGCTCTGTATTTTTTATTTTTATTTTTTCGAGTGCAGGTTAAAAGTGTAGCTTCGTCAGCAATCGTAAAATATTCTAGGGTGAATTGTGTGTTATTTTCAAACGCTTTTTGAACCCATTTAGAAATCGTAAGCGTGCTGTCTTTTGAGAATTTTTCTTTTGCAGTTCTTAAAATTTTGTAAATCAGTGATGCTTGCTCTCGTTCTTGAGGTGTTAAGCGTTCGTTTCTGGAACTCATAGCAAGATTGTTGGCTTCTCTGTGTATGGGACAACCTATAACATTTACTGGAAGTTTACTTTTTGAAACCATCTTTTTTACAATTTGTAATTGTTGGAAATCTTTTTCTCCAAAATAAGCATTATTGGGAGTAACAATCTCAAACAAACGTTTTACAATAGTACCTACGCCATTAAAATGACCAGGTCTAAACTTGCCCTCCATTTGGTTTTCAAGTCCATCAAAATCAAAGGGCTGAGAAGTTGGTTTTCCGTCATAAATATCTTCAACAGTTGGTGCATACAAAATAATACGGTCGTCTAGATTTGTAAGCTTTTTAACATCTTCTTCAAGAGTTCTGGGATATTTTTCTAGATCCTCTGGATTGTTAAACTGTGTAGGGTTAACAAAAATACTAACCACTGTAGCGTCATTTTCTTGCAATGATTTTTTCATTAATGCAAGGTGACCTTCATGCAAAGCGCCCATTGTAGGAACAAACCCAATAGTCTTTTGACTATCTTTAATAGATTTTAAATAGTCCATCAAAGGTGCTTTTCCATAGAAAATTGGCATGGTAGTATTATTAAAATTAAATGCAAACTTACTATTTTAGTTAATAACTGCATAAATTTTTGTAATTTTGCGTGGTTTTTATTGCCAATAAATAAAGTAAATTACAATATGAAAGATAAGAGGATATTATATGTATCATCTGAAGTGGTGCCGTATCTCGCTGAAAACGAGGTCTCTTTAATGTCTTATGACGTTCCAAAAATGATTAATGATCAAGGTGGACAGATAAGAATTTTTATGCCAAGGTATGGAAATATTAACGAGAGAAGACATCAATTACACGAGGTAATTAGACTTTCGGGGATGAATTTGGTAGTAAATGATTTGGATATGCCCTTAATTATTAAGGTCGCATCGATACCAAAAGAGCGTATACAAGTTTATTTTATTGATAATGATGACTACTTTAAACGTAAAGCAACTTTTGCTGACGAAGAGGGTGTTATGTATTCTGATAATGATGAGCGCGCTATTTTCTTTGCAAAAGGTGTAGTAGAAACAGTAAAAAAACTCAACTGGGTTCCAGATATTATCCACGTTCATGGATGGTTAGCAGCTATGTTGCCTGTTTATATGAAGCATTTTTACAAAAACGAAGCTTTATTTTCAGAAACAAAAATTGTAACATCTGTTTACAGTCAGTCTTTTGATGGTACTCTTGATGTTGAAATGATCAATAAAGTAAAATTTGATGGTGTTCCAGAAGATGCAATAGCTGATCTTGAAATCCCTAACTACGAGAATATTATTAAAACCACCATAAAGCATTCTGACGCAGTAATTATCGCTTCTGATTCACTGACGCCAAGTTTAACAAAATTTATAGAATCTTCAGGAAAACCTTTTTTACCTTTCGCACCGAAAGATGCATTCGCCGAGGCGTATACAAATTTCTACATAAACGAAATGCTTTAAATTAACCCTTTTTAATACATATGATTAATAATTCTTTATTCAAGAAAGTTTTCCTTGGTTTAACTGTGATTTTTATGGCTTCATGCGATAAAGATTTCAATGAAATAGGTGGTGATTTATTAGGAGATAACAATTTTGAACTCAATAAACAATCGTTCGGCGTATCTGGCTACAATCAAAAAACAGGAGTTGTACAGTCTAATAATTTAGATGTAAACCCGCTTGGAATTTACAATAGTAGCAATTTTGGTGAAACTACTGCCAATTTTAATACACAACTTACACTAGCTACAGCAGTAACTTCTGTTAGTACAAATCCTTTTATAGAAAGCGTAGTATTAACAGTTCCTTACTTTGTGGATAACAGCCAAACAAAAAATAACACCGATGGTTCACGTACCTATGTATTAGATTCTATTTATGGTCCTGAAAAAGCCAAGATGAAACTAAGCGTTTATGAGTCAGGTTTTTTTATGCGTGATGCTGATCCTAATGGAGGTTTTCAGCAACAACAGCGTTATTTTTCAGATCAAAATGCAGACTTTGATAATTTTAAGAAGCCAAATCGTTTAAATGATAGTTCTGATAAATCGCAAAACGATGAATTTTTCTTTGATGCTACTGCAAAAAAGACTATTGCAAAAGACACGGTTACAAAGGTTGAAACAACTACTTATGGTCCGCCTGAAATGCAGTTGAATTTGAATAAAAGTTATTTTAAAACCCGAATTATTGATGCAATTAACTCTGGGAAATTAGCAAATAACGATGTTTTCAAGAACTATTTTAGAGGTTTGTATTTTAAAATTGAAAAAGCAGGAACTAGTCCAGGAAATCTAGCTATGCTTAATTTTAAAAGTGGTAAGATTACCATTAAATACAATGAGGATTTAGTCACTACAACAGGCGGAGTAACCACAACTACTCGTGTTAAAAAGACAATCGAACTAAACATGACGGGTAATGCCGTTAGTTTATTGAGTAATGATTTTTCTACTAGTGGTTCTGCTTACAATAATTTGCCTTTTACTGGAAACACTTCTACTGGTGATGATAAGTTTTTCTTAAGAGGAGGAGAAGGTTCGCTTGCTGTAGTAGAACTTTTTGATAAAACAGATGTAAAAGGATATACTGCTACGGGTACTCTTACGGGTCCAAACGGTATTTCAGATCAGTTAGATGATTTAAGATTTCCAGCTGATGGTAAAAAACTTTTGGTCAATGAAGCTAATTTGGTTTTTCATATAGATGCGTCTGCAATGGCTAGTAGTGTGGAGCCTCAAAGAATATATTTGTATGACTTTACAAATAACCGAGTAATGTTTGATTATGCTGTAGACGATACTGATAATACTTTTGATGCCAAGAAAGGAAAAGTTATTTATGGAGGTCAATTAGTTAAAAATGCAACCACAAAAAGAGGTGCTTCTTATAAGATTAGAATTACCAACCATCTTAGGAATTTAATCAACAATAAAGACTCTACTAATGTGAAGCTTGGATTAGTTGTTACTGAGGATATAATTAAATCTACCTCATACAAAGTAAAATCAGCCAATTCATTTGTACGTGAAGTACCTGTTGGATCAGTTATGAATCCTTTAGGGACTATTTTATTTGGAGGGAATAGTTCTGTTCCGGCAGATAAGAGATTGAAACTTGAAATTTATTTTACAAAACCTAATTAAGAAAAAAATATGTGTGGAATCGTTGGATATATTGGATATAGAGAAGCTTACCCTATAGTAATTAAAGGACTAAAAAGACTAGAATATAGAGGTTATGATAGTGCTGGTGTTATGCTTTTTGATGGAGAAAATTTAAAAGTTTCAAAAACGAAAGGTAAAGTAGCAGATTTAGAACAAAAAGCATCTCAAGAAATAACCACCAACGGAAGTATAGGCATAGGGCATACCCGTTGGGCTACACATGGGGTTCCAAATGATGTAAACTCACATCCGCATCTTTCAAATTCAGGAGATTTAGCTATCGTTCACAATGGAATTATTGAAAATTATGCTCCGTTAAAAGCAGAGCTTTCAAAAAGAGGATACGTTTTTCATTCTGATACAGATACCGAGGTTTTAGTAAATTTAATTGAGGAAGTACAGAAAAAAGATAAATTAAAACTAGGTAAAGCAGTTCAAGTTGCTTTAAACCAAGTGGTAGGTGCTTATGCAATTGCTGTATTCGATAAAAAAAATCCAAATGAAATTGTTGCTGCCCGTTTGGGTAGCCCACTAGCTATAGGTGTTGGTGAAGGAGAATTTTTTGTTGCTTCTGATGCTTCCCCATTTATAGAATTTACATCAAATGCTGTTTATTTAGAGGACGGTGAAATGGCAAATATTAGGTTGCACAAACCTATGAAAGTTCGAAAAATTAAAGATGATTCACTTGTAAATCCTACCATTCAAGAGCTCCAAATGAATTTAGAGCAAATTGAAAAAGGAGGTTATGATCACTTCATGATGAAAGAGATATATGAGCAACCTAACGTAATTAAAGATACTTACCGTGGTCGCTTGCATGCTAATGAAGGTTTGATTCAAATGGCAGGTATAGAGGATAACTTAGAAAAATTCTTAAACGCTGATCGTATTATTATTGTTGCTTGCGGTACTTCGTGGCATGCAGGATTAGTAGCTGAATATATTTTTGAAGAATTTGCAAGAATACCTGTAGAGGTAGAGTACGCATCTGAATTTAGATATAGAAACCCAATTATAAACAAAAAAGATATCGTTATTGCAATTTCACAGTCAGGTGAAACTGCCGATACAATGGCTGCCATTAAATTAGCTAAAGAAAACGGTGCTTTTGTTTTTGGAGTTTGTAATGTGGTAGGTTCTTCTATTTCAAGAGAAACTCACGCGGGTGCTTACACACATGCGGGTCCAGAAATTGGGGTTGCCTCAACCAAAGCGTTTACTACTCAAATTACTGTTTTAACAATGATTGCTTTGAGATTAGCAAAAGCCAAAGGAACTTTGTCACACTCTGCATTTCATACATACTTAGAAGAACTTGAAATCATACCCGAAAAAGTAAAAGAAGCTCTTGAAACGAATGCTAAAGCACAAGAAATAGCTGCTGTGTTTAAAGATGCTCCTAATTGTTTATATCTTGGTCGTGGCTATAATTTTCCGGTTGCACTAGAAGGAGCTTTAAAGTTAAAAGAGATTTCATATATTCATGCTGAAGGTTATCCTGCTGCTGAAATGAAACATGGACCTATCGCATTGATAGATGAATCTATGCCGGTTATTGTTATTGCACCAAAACAAGGTCACTATGATAAAATTGTAAGTAACATTCAGGAAATTAAATCCCGTAGTGGAAGGATTATAGCTGTAGTTACAAAAGGGGATACACAAGTTAGAGAATTAGCTGATTATGTGATTGAAATACCTGAAACCTCAGACGCTTTATCGCCATTAATTACAACAATACCTTTACAATTATTATCCTATCATATTGCAGTAATGCGCGGTTGTAACGTGGATCAACCTAGGAATTTAGCAAAATCAGTTACTGTTGAATAAATAGTAATTGATAGAATATAAGTTTAACCCCGAAATTAATTTTCGGGGTTTTTTTATGACTACTATTTTTGCCTCTTTTATATGAAATTTATTCTTTTAGCTCCTGATTTTTATAGTTTTTTGCACTTTTACGAAATAGCTAAAAATTATGATAATAATTATGAAATATTCATTTTTTGTATGCATGCATAATGAAAACCTTTTTTTAGGGCTTAAAAATTAACAGAAAAATAACAATCACAAAATATGAATTAATCGTAATTCCAGTAATATATATGCTAAATATGAAATTTATTTGTTCCTTTTTTAATAATATCAAAAATATTTGTACTTTGGCTACATAAACCAACAAATTATAGACCAATGAGAGTGTATTTACTTTTTTTGACATTGTTTTTTTGCAGCCTATCTTTTGCGCAAAGCACAATTTCAGGTGTTGTTACAGACAGTAACAGCCAGCCAATTCCTGGAGCCAACATTAAGGTTGTTGGAGAATCTGCAGGGACCACAAGTGATGTAACAGGTGCCTTTATTTTGAAATCACCTAAAAGACCACCCTTTGTAATAGAGGTATCCACTGTTGGTTTTACTTCACAAAGAGTATCTATTACTTCAAGTAGCCAAAAGGTTACTGTGAAATTACTAGATGAGGAGAACAAGCTTGATGAAATCGTAGTTTCTGCGTCCAGAACTCCTGAGCGTGTTCTTGAATCACCAGTAACTATTGAGAGAATGGGAATTGCTGAAATCAAGAAAACGGCTTCTCCTTCTTTTTACGACGGTTTAGAGAACATGAAAGAAGTTCAAATGAACACTTCAAGTATGTCTTTTAAGTCTATTAACACTAGAGGTTTTGCTACAGTTGCAAATACAAGATTTATGCAGTTAGTAGACGGTATGGATAACTCTTCGCCATTATTAAACTTTGTTTTAGGAAACTTAATCGGTGTTTCTGAAATTGATGTGCAATCAGTGGAGTTGTTACCAGGAGCATCTTCTGCTTTGTATGGTGCCAATGCTTTTAACGGAATTTTGTTTATGACTAGTAAAAGCCCATTTACTAGTGAAGGAATAAGAGCGTATGCTAAATTTGGTCAAACCAGCCAAAAAGCAGCCGGAACAAATGATTACGTAGATTATGGTGTACGTATGGCTAAGGCTTTTAATAAATATTTTGCAGCAAAAGCCAACTTTGCTTACATGAGAGGAACTGAATGGCATGCTGTAAATTATGATGATAAAACGGTAGCTGGTAGAGATAGAAATCATTATGGATATGATGGTATCAATGTTTATGGTGACGAAGTGTCAACAGTAATTCCTGCTCCTACTTTGCCAACTGATAAAGTTTCAAGAACAGGTTATAACGAGGTTGATTTAACTGATAATAAAGTTTCAAATACTAAAATAGACGCGTCTTTGCATATTCGTCCTTTTGGTGATGAAAGATTAGAAGTAATAGTTCAAAGTAAATTTGGTTATGGTAATACTGTTTATCAAGGTGCTAACCGTTATTATTTGAATAACTTTTTCATGCAACAACATAAATTAGAATTCAAAGGAAAGAATTTCTTTTTGAGAGGGTATACAACAACTGAGGATGGAGGGCAGTCCTATGACATGTTGTTTACGGGGATTAACATAAATCGCAAGTGGAAGTCGGATCAACAATGGTTTGGTGATTATGCCAATTCATATGTACAATCAACATTAGGTGGTATGTTGCCTGCAGATGCTCATAGAGCCGCTAGAGTAAAAGCAGATACAGGAAGATTCTTGCCGGGAACTCCTGAATTTAAAAATGCGTTCAATCAAGTAACAAACGAAGCGAGTGTTTTAACAGGATCAAAACTTGTTGATAATTCAAAGATTTACCACTCTGATGTCAATTATAATTTTAAAGATTTGATCAAATTTGCTGAAATTCAAGTGGGTGGTTCTTACAGAGAATATCAGTTAAATTCATTTGGTCGAATTTATACAGATGCTAATGGCCCTATAAAATATAATGAATACGGAGCGTACACGCAAGTGATGAAAAAAATGATTGACGATCGTTTGAAACTAACGGCTTCACTACGTTTTGACAAGGCACAAAATTTTGTTGGGAATTATTCTCCTAGAGTTTCTGTTGTGTATTCTGCAGGGCAAAACAAAAATCATAATTTTAGAGGGTCTTTTCAAACAGGTTTTAGAAATCCTTCTACTCAAGATCAATACATCGGATTTAATGTTGGTAGTGCAATCTTGTTAGGTTCGGCGCCTGATAACTTGACTCGTTTTACAGAGACATTACCTATTACGGGAGCGGCAGTTTCAACAGTTGGAGCATCAAGAAATATAAACGGCACAATTGCTTATGATAATTCTTACACTGCTACATCGGTAACGGCTTTTAGTGCTGCTGGTAACGCTGCATTATTACAAAAAACAAATGCAGGTTTGGTAAAACCTGAAGAAGTTAAAGCGATTGAATTGGGATACCGCTCTTTTATTAATAGAACTTCAATTGATATAAACGGATACTATAATGTTTATAATAATTTTATTGGAAACCTGAATGTTGTAGCTCCATTGTATGGTACAGCCCAGGATTCACCAACTCCTACTGGTGGTGATTTGTCTATTTTTCCTGCTGATGAAGGTAGTAGATCTGTTCATGCTTTACGTACTGGTAATACAAGAACTTTTCAATTATACACAAACACAGCTTTAGAAATAAAATCATTAGGTTTTGGTATAGGATTGTCTAGAAAAGTATATAAAGATTTTGAAGTAGGTGCTAACTACAACTATGCTGAGTTTGATTTTGATCAGTCTAAAGATGCTAGTTTTGAAGCAGGGTTCAATACTCCAAAACACAGAGTTAAGGCTTCTATTGGAAATGAGAAATTATTCAAAAATTTCGGATTTAATGTAAGCGGACGTTGGAACAGTGAATATTTATGGCAATCTTCTTTTGCTGATGGAACCATAGATGCTGCAACTGTAATTGATGCTCAATTGAATTATAACTTTCCTGCTTTGAAATCTACTCTAAAAGTAGGGGCTTCAAACATAGGAGGTAAAGAATATGGTCAAGTGTTGGGAGCAGGTCTTATTGGACAACAGTATTTTGCATCTTGGACAATCAACCCGTAAGGATTAAATTAACAGTAAAATAAAAGAACAATGATAAAAAATTTCAAATGGCTATTATTTGCTTCGCTAGCATTTGTAGCGTGTAATAATGAGGATGAAGTTGTAATAGACGCTAATTCTTCAAATGGAGAAGCCTTGACTGCTGGTACTGCGGTGGTTACTAAATATGTAGCGCTTGGAGATTCTTATGCCGCAGGTTTTAGTGATAATGCTTTATTTATTGAAGGACAAAAAGGTTCCTATGCTAACATTATAGCGCAGCAGTTTGCATTAGTAGGTGGTGGGGAATTTAAGACTCCTTTAATGGCTGATAATCTTGGAGGTCTCCTTTTGGGAGGAAATCCTATACTAGGAGTGCGGTTGTTTTTTGATACAACGCCACCTCCGCCTTTAACATCTCCAACGCCATTGCCTGTTTCGGGAAGACCTTCAACAGAAGTTACTACAAAACTTACAGGTCCTTTTAGTAACTTGGGTGTTCCAGGTGCAAAAAGTTATCATTTAGTAGCACCTGGATATGGTAATGTGGCTGGTGTAGCTTCGGGTGCTGCAAATCCATACTTCGCTCGATTTGCTACATCAGCTTCGGCAACGGTTGTTGCTGATGCAGTTGCTCAAGATCCTACTTTTTTCTCATTGTGGATTGGTGGTAATGATGTGCTCGGGTATGCTACTTCTGGAGGTTCAGGAAGAAATCAAACCGGTAACATGAATCCTGCAACTTATGCAAGTAATGATATCACTGATCCAACTGTTTTTGCAGGCGCTTACAATAACATCGTGAATGCAATGACTGCAAAGGGAGCAAAAGGTGTTGTGGCAAATTTACCTTATGTAACGGCTTTGCCGTATTTTACAACAGTTCCTTTTAATCCATTGACTGCATCAGTTTTAGGTCGTGGAAATGTTGCTGTTGGAACTGCTACTATTCAAGGTTTGAATCTACAATTATACGGGCCATTAAAACAAGCTTTAACTGCATTTGGTGCTGGATCCAGGATAGAATTATTGTCTACTACTGCTGCAAACCCTTTGCTGATAATGGATGAGAGTCTTCCAAATCTTTCTGCACAATTAACTGCTGCGTTTACACCTACTTTAGGAGCTCAAACTGCAGCGTTCTACGGGCAAGTTTTTGGTCAAGCTAGACAGGCTACAAGAGAAGATCTTGTGGTACTTACAGCTCAGTCTGCAATTGCTGCTGCTCCAACAGCTGCAAATTCTGGACTTGGTTTTGCGCCATCTGCGCCTTTAAATGCTTTTGGTGTAACGTTTCCAATGCGAGATGTTCATGTATTAACAAAAGCAGAAGTTGCAGAGGTTAAGGTTGCTACCGATGCATACAATGCTACTATTAAATCTATTGCTGATTCAAAAGGTTTGGCATTTGTAGAGCTAAAATCAGTAACGGATCAGTTGGCAAATGGAGGAATAGTATATAATAATTACCGAGTAACTTCGGCCTTTGTAACAGGTGGTATGTTTTCTTTAGATGGTGTTCATCCAAGTCCAAGAGGATATGCAATTATAGCTAATTTGTTTACAGATGCTATAAATGCAAAATTCGGTTCAAATTTCAAAAACAAAGATGTAAGTTTGTATCGTATTTTATATCCAGAAACTCTATAAATTCTTATTTAAAATGATATTTTAAAGACCACTTACGCTTTGTAAGTGGTCTTTCTTTTTTTTGAGAATAATGTTGTCATTTTTCTTTTTTTTAGTTGTTTATGTGGGATCTACTAAAAATATCCATTTTTTCTAAAAAATAATTGATTTTATATTTTAAAAAATTATCTTTGCACACTGAAAAAAGCATTTAATCGATACGTTTCGATTGGAACTATTTCATAAACCTAAATAGCTATTTAATAAATACATAAGTAATGTCGAAAGTAATAGGAAAAGTTGCCCAGATCATTGGACCAGTAGTTGACGTAGTTTTCAACGGTAAGGATGTTGAACTTCCAAAAATTTATGATTCGTTAGAAATCACAAAAAAAGATGGTACTTTATTAGTACTTGAAGTACAATCTCACATTGGTGAAAACACGGTTCGTACCATTTCGATGGACTCAACAGATGGTTTGAGTAGAGGTTATGAAGTAGTTGGAACAGGAAATCCTATCCAAATGCCAATTGGAGCAGATGTTTACGGACGTTTGTTTAACGTAATTGGTGACGCTATTGACGGTTTGCCAGAATTACCTAAAACAGGTGAAAACGGAATGTCAATTCACCGTCAAGCACCTAAATTCGAAGACTTATCAACTTCTTCTGAAGTTTTATTCACAGGTATCAAAGTAATTGATTTGATTGAGCCTTACTCAAAAGGGGGTAAAATTGGATTGTTTGGTGGAGCTGGTGTTGGTAAAACAGTATTGATTCAGGAGTTGATTAACAATATTGCAAAAGGTCACGGTGGACTTTCGGTATTCGCAGGAGTAGGAGAAAGAACACGTGAGGGGAATGACTTGCTTCGTGAGATGTTAGAGTCAGGAATTATAAAATATGGTGATGAGTTCATGCACTCTATGGAAAATGGAGGATGGGATTTATCAAAAGTAGATTTGCCAGGAATGAGAGAGTCTAAAGCTACTTTCGTTTTCGGACAAATGAATGAGCCTCCAGGAGCTCGTGCTCGTGTGGCCCTTTCTGGATTATCTATCGCTGAGTATTTCCGTGATGGAGCAGGAACTGATCAAGGTAAAGATGTATTGTTCTTTGTGGATAACATCTTCCGTTTTACTCAAGCGGGTTCTGAAGTATCGGCACTTTTAGGTCGTATGCCATCTGCGGTAGGATACCAACCAACATTAGCTACAGAAATGGGAGCGATGCAAGAGCGTATCACATCTACTAATAAAGGTTCTATTACATCTGTACAAGCGGTTTACGTTCCTGCGGATGACTTAACTGACCCGGCTCCAGCAACGACTTTTGCTCACTTAGATGCAACAACTGTATTGTCTCGTAAAATTGCTGAGTTAGGTATTTATCCTGCGGTTGATCCATTGGATTCAACTTCAAGAATCCTTACTCCTCAAATCTTAGGTGATGAGCATTATGATTGCGCACAAAGAGTAAAAGAAATTTTACAAAAATATAAGCAATTACAAGATATCATTGCGATCCTTGGTATGGAAGAGTTATCTGAAGAAGATAAGTTAGCCGTTTCAAGAGCTCGTCGTGTACAACGTTTCTTATCTCAACCTTTCCACGTTGCTGAGCAATTTACAGGGTTAAAAGGTGTTTTAGTTGATATCAAAGATACTATCAAAGGTTTTAATATGATTATTGATGGTGAATTAGATCACTTACCAGAATCAGCATTCAACCTTAAAGGGACTATTGAAGAGGCTATAGAAGCTGGAGAGAAAATGTTAGCGGAAGCATAAATTAAGATTCGGTGTTCAGTCTCAGTATTTTGTACTGAGACTGTTAACTGAGACTGTAAACTAAAAAATATGTTATTAGAAATAGTTTCACCAGAAGCAAAATTGTTCTCAGCAGAAGTTACTTCGGTAGCTTTACCAGGTGTTGATGGTAGTTTTCAAATATTGAATAATCACGCTCCAATAGTTTCTATTTTAGAAAAAGGACTTGTAAAAATTACAGCTTCAAATTTCAAATTTGCCAAAGAAGTTGCTGCTAAATTTACTATGGTTGATTCTCAAAACTATACTTTGGAAATTAACTCGGGTACCATTGAAATGAAAGACAATAAAGTAATTGTTTTAGTTGATTAAGATAATTTCAAAAAATATAAAACCTCGCTACATGCGGGGTTTTTTTATGCCCAATCCCAAATCATGATATGCCAAGTAATGTCTTGTTCCTGATATGTTTTTAAGGTTCTAAATCCCACAGCTTGATGTGCGGTTAACGATCTCGTATTTATGGACGCTACTTCGGTAATAAGACAGTCATACTGATAACTCAATTCCTCTTTGTAAAAATGGTACAGTTTTCTAAAGATACCTAATCCTCGGTATTCTTTTGAAATGCATATTTGTCCCATTATGAGATAGTTTTTATGTTGTGGTACTAGGTTTTGAATTTCATCAAACAGGGGCTCTAAAGCTTCAATAGTGTCTTTAAAACTTGGTTTCATCACAAGTGCATAACCTATTACAGTATCATTTGCTTTAGCAATACAATGCGGACAGGCATTATTCATTTGTTCTAATAATTCAAAAGTATGCCGAAGAGTAACAAAACCCTCTTTCTTTTTCTCCTCTGCAGATATGGCATTGGATACATTTTGCTGTTGTAGGGTGATAATTTCTTGTAATTCTTTTGAAGTTGATGCTCTTTGAAGTTGAATATTTTTCATGGTCTTACGTTTAATACATAGTGCCCATGCAAGTTAAAAATAATGAAGCTTGCTTTTATTTAATTATTGTTTTTTTGTTTAGATCAATTTTGATGTTTATAGGCAAATACTAGTTTTATTAGCATTATTTAAAATTCGTATCAAATCATTAAAATAAAAAAAATCGAAATCATAAAGAGTAGTTTACGATTTCGATTCTATTTTAAGTAGGAGCTTTTTAAAATTACATTATTTTCTTAACTCTCTTTGATCTATCTGCTATGTAGGAAACAAGCCAAGCTATTTGTCCTTCTTTACTGAAATATAATTTTTTATTTTTTACATCTGGAATGTTTTCTAGTAGCGTTATTAAAATATTATTTCCAGAAATGAGGTGTTTTTGTGAGTATGTATTCAGTACTCTTTCTATTTCTTTGTCAGTAGCTGCCATTTGCTTGTATCGGGCGTAATTGTTTTTGATAACAACATCGTAACTAATAACATCATCCATGGTAAACTCGCAAAAATTTTCATCTGTTTTGTTCATGCTTAGAGTAAAGAAAGCCCAAACGGCACCACCAGAAAAATAGACAGAACTTTTGTCCATAGCTTTTGGCTTAGAATTAAACATTGCTGTTGTTTGTGCACGTAACTCAGGCATATATTCAAAAGATTTTGAATTATAATCGCTTATTTCCTCTGATTTTGTTTTTTTGTTTACAATTTCAGTTAGTGTGATAGAACCGTAATTTAAGCTTACAGGGAAAAATACAAATTCTTCCATGGCAGATACATCTACGTAACCTCCTTTTGTATTTCCTCCTCCTATATCTAATACCAATGAATTCTTGTATTTGTTAGGTGGAATTAATCCTTTCATTAACATCTTTCCTTCTTGGCTTGCATCAATAAAATCCAAGTCTTTTCCTGTTTCGGCTTTCATTCGACCTATTAAGTCCTTGTGGTTTTTTGCCATTGCAACTCCAGATGAACCTATTAAGAAAACATTTTCGCTTGGTACTTTGAATTCGGTTTCTATTGTTTTTAGGTTTTCTTTAACTACTTTGATCGTTTTAAGAATTTCTTCTTCTCCAAGATTTCCATTAATAGAAATGCCTTTTGCAATACCTACGTTTTCTGTCCAAAACTTTTTTACTTCATAATTTCCTCTCTTGATGTTATCTACATCTAAAACAGAAACCTTTACTCCCTTACTCCCAATTTCTATACCTGCATATAAATCTTTGTTGGATTGAGCAATCATGTTGTTTACGAACATGAATACAACTAAGGCAGTTGCTGTTTGTATTTTATTCTTCATAGAAGATATACTGTTAATTTTCATTGCTGTTTAATTGATTTTAATTTTTTTAAATTCTATTGATTTTGAATTTTCTTTTTGAAAATATGGTTTTTGTAATTAATGAATTATTATGGCGGACAAAATATTTAATATGACTTTATTTTAACAAAAAATTATAATTCGATGCAAATGTATAGGTTTAAATCTATTGGAGAATAGGTATTGTTAAATACTCGTTGAACTAAAAAAATACTCGACAAAATACATCCTTAATTGGGTTGTTTGTTAATTATCATGGAGATAGTGTATTTATTGAGATGTTAATCTGACGTATCAAGTAATGGTTTAAGTTGGTGTTTAACTCATTTGGTTCATCGTTAAATATGGTATTTAGGTAAAGTAATAGTAAATGATCTCAGGACTTTATTTGTCCTTTGTTATCGTGTATTCAAAAAATGTAGTGGTTTAAATTTATTTTTTGTAATTCAAAAATTTAAATTGAGTTTTCTCGCATTGGTGTATTCCATTTGATTTTAAAGCTTGTCATAATGAAAAAAAAACACTTTTTTTGAGTAGTTTGCTAATTATTTAGTTCATCATTTAGTATTTTGTTTATAATAAACAAATTCACTTAAAATGCTTAATTTTGTGTTCTATGAAAAAAATTCCAGAGCATTTATCTCAAAAACTTGAAATTAGAAAAGAGCAAAATGCCTTGCGCACATTACCCACGCTGCGAAGAGAAGTTGATTTTTCATCAAATGATTACTTAGGGTTTTCACAATCAGAAATAATTTTTAACGAGACGCATCAGTATTTAATTACCAACGAAATCATTCAAAACGGCGCAACGGGATCTAGATTGATTTCTGGAAATCACAAGCTTTATAAGACAACCGAGGAGTACATTTCTAGATTTCATCAATCAGAAGCGGCATTACTTTTCAATTCAGGTTATGATGCTAATCTTGGTTTTTTTGGTTCGGTACCGCAAAAAGGAGATTTAATTCTATACGATGAGTTGAGCCATGCCTCCATACGTGATGGGATTCAATTATCAAGAGCCAAGGCCTATAAATTCAATCATAATGATTTTGAAGATTTAGAAAAATTAATTCTACGAAATCCTAATACAGTTATTTACATTGTCACAGAATCGGTTTTTTCTATGGATGGGGATTGTCCTAATCTTGAAGAATTAATTTTGGTTGCAACCAAACACAATTGTTACGTAGTAATTGATGAAGCACATGCATTAGGTGTTTTTGGGGATAAAGGAGAAGGTTATGTGCAAATGCTTGGTTTGCAAGATTATGTTTTTGCAAGGATAATGACTTATGGTAAAGGTTTGGGTTGTCACGGTGCTGCTATTTTAGGATCGCAAAGTTTACGGGATTATTTAGTAAATTTTGCCCGAAGTTTTATTTACACTACAGGACTTTCGCCGCATGCTGTTGCTTCTATCTTAATTGCTTATGGGTATTTAAAACAGGATTCAAATTCAATTTTAAAATTGAGAAAAAATATCGTTTCATTCAATCAACAAAAGAACTTGTTAGGATTAAAACCTCTTTTTGTTCGTAGTAAATCAGCAATACAATCTGCTATTATTCCTGGTAATGAAAAAGTAAAAGCTATTGCAGGTCAATTGCAAGAAAAGGGTTTTGACGTAAAAGCGATTCTTTCCCCTACGGTGCCAGAGGGACAAGAGCGTCTTCGTTTTTGTTTACACAGTTATAATTCTACTCAAGAAATTTCGGCTGTGATGCATTGTATCTACTCACTTTTATAATTTAGTTTCGTTTTTTTGTAACGTTTTGTAAATATAATTACTTATGTCATGTAAATAAATAAACAAAAAATAAAATGAAAAACGTAATTAGAAGATCATTATCTGCTCTTGCAATGCTTTTAATATCGCAAGTAAGTATATCGCAAAACAATAAAAAAGCAGCAATTCCAGAAAATGAAAACTCATTATTATGGGAGATTTCAGGTAACGGAAATGCAAAACCGTCTTATCTTTATGGTACAGTACACATGATTTGCAATGATGATTATTTTCTTACGGATAAAACAAAAAAAGCGTTAAATAATGCCGATAACTTGTTTCTTGAAATTGATTTGAATGATCCTAATGAAATGGCTTATTTGCAAAAATCGGCAATGGGTGCAGAGCCTTTAAGCAAAAAACTTACAGCTCAACAACTTGCAGACTTGGATTCTATCTTGAAAGAAAAAACAGGTATGACTGTTCAACAGGTAGATAATTTTAGTTTGTTTACTGTAATAAGTTTGATTACCATGAAATCTTTTGGGTGTACCAATTTGAAATTTTATGAGATGGAACTATCAAGTATTGCTAAAGCGGCGAATAAAAAATTAGGAGGATTAGAAACGGGTGAGGCGCAAATGCAATTCATGGGTAAAGCCTATAATGATGACCAAATGATTGCTATGTTAAAGGAATCAAAACTTGAAGATACCCAGAAAATGGTTCAGTCTTATAAAAATGAAAATTTAGTAGAATTGTACAGCCAAATTACAAACCCTAAATTCCTAAACGAAAACTCAAAAAAATGGTTGCTTGAAGAACGCAATACCAATTGGGTTGAGAAAATGCCGAGTCTTATGAAAGATAAAAGTTCATTCTTTGCAGTAGGAGCAGGACATTTGTTAGGTGAAAAAGGAGTGATCAACTTGCTAAAAAAAGCCGGATATACCGTAAAGCCGATATTGAACTAAAGTTGAATTTAAATCGAATAGTAATTTTTAGATTAGATAAACAAAAATTATAATTATCAATTTTTTGTGTTGATGTAAGAGTTGAATGCTTACCGTCAATCGATGTTAAGTGTTATAAGATTTAAAAGAAAATTAGAAATAAGCCCATCTTTATGATGGGTTTTCTATTTTTGTAAAAATTCATAATCTATGAAACTATTTATAACAGGAATAGGAACCGATGTAGGTAAAACTATTGCAGCTGCTATTATTACAGAGGCGCTTGAGGCCGATTATTGGAAGCCTATTCAAGCCGGTGATTTAGACCATTCAGACAGTCATAAAGTGAAATCCTTTCTGTCAAATTCTATAACAAGACTTCACCCCAATGCTTATGACTTAAAAACTCCAGCAAGTCCGCATTATGCCGCAGCTTGTGATGGTGTTGTCATTGATTTACAAAAAATAGTGGAACCAAAAACTGACAATCACCTTGTGGTAGAAGGTGCAGGTGGTGTATTTGTACCAATAAATGATACAGATTGTGTGATAGATTTGATTCAATCTGACTATAAAGTCATTGTAGTTTCTAGACACTATCTGGGGAGTATCAATCACACATTATTAACGATTGAGGCGCTTCAGAACAGGAAAATTGAAGTGGCGGGAATTCTTTTTTCGGGTGATGAAAATAATGCTACCGAAACCATTATCCTTTCTAAAACAGGTTTAAACTGTATTGGCAGAATTGAACAAGAACCTTATTTTGATCAAAATGTAATTAAAGAATACGCTGATATGTTCAGGGAAAAGCTATTGAGTTTGTAACATTTTTGTAAAATACGTTGCCATCTCTATGTATCTTTGCGAAATATATTATTTGAAATGACATTAACTGAAAGAGACCAAAAACATCTTTGGCACCCTTATACACAACATAAAACGGCAGCCGTTCCTATTGCAATCAAAAGAGGTAAAGGAGCTTTACTTTGGGACGAAAATGATAAAGAATACATCGATGCCATTGCCTCATGGTGGGTGAATCCTTATGGACATAGCAATACATTTATTGCCGATGCTATTTACAAGCAATTAACAACTCTGGAACATGTTCTTTTTGGAGGTTTTACACATGAACCTGCCATTGTTTTAGGGGAGAAATTACTTGAGATTTTACCTAATAACCAACAAAAAGTATTCTTTTCTGATAACGGCTCTACTGCTGTTGAAGTTGGTATCAAAGTAGCGTTGCAATATTTTTTTAACAAAGGAGAGCAACGTACTACGATCGTTGCATTTGAAAATGCGTTTCATGGTGATACTTTTGCAGCGATGGCTGCTAGCGGAATTTCATTTTACACTCAAGCATTTGAAGGAATGTTTATTGATGTAGTGAGAATTCCTGTGCCCGTTCCCGGAAAAGAGGAAGAAAGTTACCAAGCTTTACGCGAGCATCTAAAAAATAACAAGTGTGCCGCTTTTATCTTTGAACCTTTAGTGCAAGGTGCTGCGGGAATGGTGATGTATGAACCGGAAACACTAGATGTTTTGTTGCAAATTTGTAATGAAAGCCAGGTTTTGACCATTGCTGATGAAGTCATGACTGGTTTTGGAAAAACAGGTAAAAACTTCGCGATGGATTATGTGGTAACAAAACCAGATATCATGTGCTTGTCTAAGGCGCTTACTGGCGGTACCATTCCTATGGCAATAACAACTTTTACACAAGATATTTTTGAAGCTTTTTATGATGATGATATTAATAAGGCCTTGTTTCACGGACACACCTTTACAGCAAATCCCACGGGTTGTGCTGCTGCTCTAGCAAGTTTAGAGTTGTTAAATACTCCCGAGATGCAAGCTAATTTGGTTCGGGTGAATCAAAATCATTTGGATTTTCAAAGTAAAATCAAGGGGCACTCTAAGGTAACAACTACGCGAGTCTTGGGAACTATATTTGCTTTAGAAATCAAAAAAGAGGGTAAAGCTAGTTACTATGGCTCATTGCGAAACAAACTATATGATTTTTTTATCGAAAATGGTGTGATTTTAAGACCTGTTGGGAACATTGTTTATATTTTACCTCCATACATCATCAGTGATGAACAGTTGCAAAAAATTTATCAAGTAGTCGAAGACGTCCTAGAAATAGTATAAGTTTTTGAAGAATTTTTTTCGTAATTACAAATGAAGTCACAAAGCGTTGCGAAATTGTTATTTAGGCCTAAACCTTAGCAAACTTTGTATAAAACTTTGCGACCTTTGCAATCAAATCAATAGTATCTTGTCACAAATTATATCCATTACAGCGCTTTCGTCAGTTTCCCCGTTAGGGAATAGTCCTAAAATAATATGGGAGAATTATCTAAAGGAGCAACATTGTTTTGTAAATAAAGTAATTGATAAAACACCAGCGTTTGTAGCGCCTTTGGATAGCGTTTCGGCGGCTAAAGTGGAACAATTAAAACAGTCTGATATAAAATATAAATTCCTTGATAATTCAGTTTTATATGCTATTGAGGCTTCTCGTAACGCAATACAGCAAGCGGGCTGGGGTGAAAATGATGTATTCGGAATCAATATTGGTTCATCACGTGGTGCAACTGATTTATTTGAAAAACACCATCAAGAATACTTAGAAACAGGAAAGGCGCAAACACTAGCATCACCAACCACTACTTTGGGTAATATTTCTTCGTGGGTAGCACATGATTTGCAAAGTACAGGACCTGAAATTTCCCACTCCATCACTTGCTCTACTGCTTTGCACGCTGTTTTAAATGGTGTAGCATGGCTGAGATCAGGAATGGTTGATAAATTTTTGGTTGGAGGTAGTGAAGCTCCATTGACTGATTTTACAATTGCGCAAATGAAAGCATTGAAGATTTATTCCAGATCTAATGAGTTGTACCCAAACCGCGCTTTAGATTTGGATAAAACACAAAACACCATGATTCTAGGTGAAGGTGCAGGAGTTTGTTGTCTGGAAATGGGTAAGAAAGAAAACGCATTAGCATACATTGAGGGAATTGGCTATGCCACTGAAATTTTAGAGCATAATATTTCCATTTCTGCTGAAGCTGTTTGCTTTCAAAAATCGATGGCTATGGCTTTAAAAGATACTGCATTATCAGATGTTGATGTAATTGTCATGCATGCACCAGGAACCATAAAAGGTGATTTGACAGAGTATAAAGCAATCCAAAAAGTCTTTGGCGAAAGCCTGCCATTAGTAACTACTAATAAATGGAAAATCGGTCATACGTTTGGTGCTTCAGGAATTCTAAGCATGGAGTTTGCCATATTAATGATGCAGCACAATACGTTTGTGGGAGTTCCTTTTGCGAAAGCGCAGAAACAAAAAAGACCCGTAAAAAAAGTTTTAGTGAATGCAGTAGGTTTTGGCGGTAATGCGGTAAGTGTTTTATTGAGCCTCTAATTCTTTTGCTTTTTCATAAATCAAGTTACTTTCAAATCCTTTTCTGAGTAAATAATCGCAGAATTTCTTTCGCTTTTTTTGAAGATTAGTTTCTTTGATGCTTTCCCAGTTTCGTGTGGCTATTTTTTCAAAAGTATCTAAATACTCCTCAGTTGATATTTCTTTTAGCGCTAGATTGATGTTGTATTGACCAATGTTTCGGAATTTAAGTTCGTTCACAATTCTGTTTTTTCCCCAAAATTTAATTCGATGCTTTCCTCTAGCAAAACTGCAAGCAAACCGACTCTCATTCAAGAAATTATCCTGTATAAGTTTGACAATGATGGTGTCTATTTCATCAGTATCCATTTTCATGGTTCGTAGTTTTTGAACTACTTCGTCGTGGCATCGTTCTTGATAAACGCAATAATGCTCTATTTTTTTAATAGCTTCCTTTATAGAGAATACTTCTTTCATGATTGAGGTTAATTTGTAAACAAAAATGCAACAATAGTATCTAATAACCTAGTGTAACAGTTTTTGTAAAAAGTAACTTTATGAGATAACCTTACATAAAAAAAGATGTGATTAAGCTATAAATTTTTTAGAAACAGATTTTAATGGCAGCGATTCCATTCTAAATCCGATTGGTAAATTTATTCGTAAATAAGATTAAGTGTGAAACAATTTTGAATTCATTTTAAGAGATATCGAGGAGTATTTTTTTGTATCAAATTTTAAATTTATTATTTAGATAACCGTAATTAAATGGCGGCTTTGATAAGGTATTACTAATCTTGAATTTAGAGCACTTCATCGTTAAAACAAGTAGTATATCGATTAATTTGTTTTTAATTTAAAACGTGATTGTATATTTCAAAAATTTATATTTTATCAAATTCTGAGCCCTAATATAAAATAAGATTAACCTCTCATAATAATACCACATGAATAAAAAATTACTTTTCTTAATAACCGGTTTATTTTGTTTTTTATCGAGTTATTCGCAATGTGCGTATACAGGATCACCGCTTACATCAGTAGGTGGTGCCACTCCTTACACATTTTCGTCCTGTATTGGTACGCCTATAATTACTCCAAATATTAAGGCAGGACAATATGCGTTAGTTAATGTCTTGGCAGGGTCTACTTATCGTTTCACCGTTGGGAATCTTTTCTCAGACAATGAAAATTTAACAATTTTAGATGCTACTACTAATGCAAGTCTTGCAGGAGGTTTTAATTCAAATGCCGGTGGTGTATCGATTTTCAACTGGGTGTCACCTATTTCAGGTCAAATAAAAGTACTTGTATCTAGAGGGTCTTGTCTTAATAACGATACTGTTGATACAGTAGGGACAATGACAATGGTTGAACTAGTTAGAGGAAATGCTACAGATGATCAAACAGCTTTGGGAGTCAATCAGTGGGTAGGACACGTATATAGTAGTTATAATCCTGGAGTTACTTCTGGAGCTAGTCCTGGAGGAGATCCCTCCCCAAATCCTTTGTCTACAAGCACGAATCCTTTTATTACAGCAAATTATGAAGGATTTTATACTATACCAACTGAAACAATTAGTGAAGGTTTTGGTAGTAATACAGCTTGTTTTCCAATAACAAAAAATGGTGCTCCTGCAACCATCTATACAGAGACATTTGCAGTAAGGTATCGTATGAGATCTACAAGACCTGCTGGGTGTTATATTTTGAATGTTAATGGTGATGATGGTATACGTGTTTATGTTGACGGAGTGCGTGTTTTTGACCGTTGGAAAGAGCAAGGTAATACCTCTTATTGTAACAATTTAATAAACTTAACAGGGAATAGTGTTATAGTTTTAGATTATTATGAAAATGCTGGAGGGAATGTATTAGGTTTTAGTCTAGCGCCCTTTGATGGCTCAGGTAATACTATTTCTAGTGCACCCAATGTTGCTTTGTGTTCAAACGGAACGACTACTATAACAGGTTCAAATCTTATTAGTTGTAACGTAAACACTAATACCGCTTATCAATGGCAATCCTCAACGGATAATACAAATTTTTCAAATATATCGGGCGCTACATCACAAAACTACAATGTGCCGGCAGTAGCTGTTGGTCCAGGTGCTGCTAATAATGTGCGCTATTTTAGAAGAATTTTTAGGCCAACAACATTAGGTTCTGGAACATGCGAATTTTTTACAAGTGCTGTAACTGTAACAACAAGTGGAGATAGACCTAATGGTCCAGGTGCTATTACAGGTAATACAACACAATGTCGGACTACTTCTTCAAGTTATAGTATTGCAGCAGTAACAAATGCTGCAGGTTATGCATGGAGCACTACCGCCACTGGCTGGACAATAACTCCAGCAGCTAATGGTTTGTCTGTATCAATTGCTTTTGGGCCAACAGCTACATCAGGAAATCTTATAGTTTTTGCAACTAATGGATGCGGGCAGAGTTTTAGCAGTTCATCTATTAATATTCAGGTTGGAGATTTACCTACAAGTGCTACAATATCTGGAACTACAGCAGTATGTGTTGGTGCGCCTGCTCCAGCAATTACAATAACCAATCCACAAACCTATGGAGTTAATGTCACCTACAATATTAATGGTGGTACGAATAATGAAGTTTATGTAGGTCCAAGTTCCTCAATAAATTATATAACAGCATCAACAGCATCAACGGGTGTATTTGTTTATAATTTACTAAGTGTTGCAAATAGTGTAGGTTTTCCTAATTGTTCAACAAACTTAACGGGTAGTGCAACTGTCACAGTAGGTGCGGTAACTGGTAACCAGGTGTCGTATGGTAACAATTCTTGGATAGGGTACGTTTATCCAGGTACAAATCCACAAAACAGTAATTTTAGTACAAATTATGTGGGCAGTATAACTCAAACAGAAATTTTTGATTTGAATTTAAACAATGATCCTATTTCGGGAGTCGGTATGTGTGGCTCATTTGCTGATAATTATGCTATCCGTTTTAAAATGAATAGAAATTTACAAGCTGGTTGTTACACTTTTACAGTGGGTGCTGATGATGGTTATCGTTTAAGTTTAGATGGGGGTGCTACATTTGTTATAAATGACTGGACTACTCATTCATATAAAGAAGAAACGTATTCAGTTTATCTTAGTGGGAATACTAATTTTGTTTTAGAGTATTTTGAAGCTGCGGGTCAGGCAAGAGTGCGATTTTCGTCATCTTTTATACCTCTTGAAAGACCTACAGTAGCATCAAGAGTACAGCCAAACTGTATTACGCCTACAGGAAGTGTACGATTAACTGGTTTGCCTTCGGGTTCTTGGACATTAATAAGAACTGGTTTGTCAAGCCTATCAATTAATGGTTCAGGTTCAGAAACTACTATATCCGGTTTAGCACCAGGAACCTATCAATTTGCTGTTGCAAGTGGGGGCTGTACTAGTACGCCTACAGGAAATGTGGTAATTGATCCCGTAATTATTACCACATACACAAACTCTGGATGGACAAGCTCTGGATTGACAGTAACACCTACTATAGATATGATTGGTGTTATTAATTCAAATACTCCTATAACTGCTGATGTGCAGCTTTGTAATTGTACCGTTAATACGGGAATAAATGCTGTTGTATCAACAGGAGTTAGTATGAAGCTTCAGGACAAACTTACTGTAAATGGAATGTTGACTTTTGAGAACAATACTAGTTTAGTACAAGTAAATGATGTTGCAAATACCGGAAATATAAAATATCAAAGAGAAACTACACCAATAAAAAGATTTGATTATACTTACTGGTCATCACCAGTTTCAAATCAAAAGTTATTTGATTTGTCTCCTTTAACGAATCCGGGTAGGTATTATTCTTTTAATCCCGTAACTGAGGCATATTCACAAGAAGACCCTCAAGATTTAATGGATAAAGGAATAGGATATATTATAAGAGCTCCAGAAAACACAGCTACTCCACCGTCGCCATTAAGTCCATATTTAGGAGTTTTTGAGGGAATACCTCATAATGGTTCATTTGCTTTAAGTCCTGTTGTGGCTTTTAAGCCGTATTTAATAGGGAATCCATATCCTTCTGCACTAGATGCTGATGCGTTTATCGCTGCAAATTCCAATGTGCTTTTTGGGACTTTATATTTTTGGACACATAACACGGCTAGAGGAGTAGGTGTGAGTAATCCTGGTACAGGCTTTTTTGCCTACTCCGCTGATGATTATGCTACTTATAATACTACAGGAGGTGTTGCTGTGGCTGCAAGTGATCCTGATAAGTCCATTACAAATCCATATAGACCAACAGGTAAAATTGCAGCTGGACAAGCTTTCTTTGCAAGTACACTTGAGAACATGACTGGAACATCAATTGTTTTCAATAATAACATGCGTATGGGTGCTGGTAATACAATTCTAGACAACAGTCAGTTTTTCAAAACTACTGCAAGCAAATCAAAAAGCGCTTCTGCTATTGAAAAACATCGTGTTTGGTTGAATTTAACCAATACGCAAGGCGCTTTTAAACAGATGTTAGTAGGTTATATCTCGGGAGCTACAAATAATTACGATAGCACTTATGATGGACTGAGTTTTAACGGAAATGAATTTGTAGATTTTTATAGTGTTAATGATAATAAAACATTAACCATACAAGGTAGAGCACTTCCATTTGAAGAAAATGATGAAATCCCGTTAGGGTACAGTACTACTATTCAAGGTAGTTTTTCAATTGGTATAGATCAGGTTGATGGTCTATTGGCTTCTAGAAAAATTTACCTTGAAGATAAAATTAAAAGCATAGTGCATGATTTAAAACAAGGCCCATATACTTTTGAAACAGGTAAAGGTATTTTTAACGAAAGATTTGTATTGCGTTACACTGATAAAACACTAGGTGTTGATGATGTTGATATTAAGTCAAATCAAGTTCTTGTTTCGCTAAAGAATAAGGTAATCAAAGTAGATTCGGGAATGGAGTCTATTGATAAGATTTATGTGTACACTGTATCAGGAACTGCTATCTATGAAAAGCAAAAAGTAGATACCTTTACGTTTTCAATATCAAGTTTGCCTGCAGCGCAACAAGTGTTGATTGTAAAAACAGTTCTAAAAAACGGTAATGTAGTCACTAATAAAATTATCTATTAATACAGTACACCTTGAATACCTTTAAAAAAAAACTCCATTTCTTAAAAATGGAGTTTTTTTATGGGTAAAAATAATATGTAATCTGTTATTTTTCTTTGCCAGAAGCTTCAAGGTTTCTTTCAATAGTGTGTCCTGGTCTTGACCATTTAGGTTTTTCTCCAAGAGGAGCATATTGAGAATCTTCGGCCTCTACTGTTTGAGGTTGTGAAACTTTTGTGAATGGTTTTTGAGGATTTAAACCTAACATTTCAAACATTTTCATATCCTCATTTACATCAGGATTAGGAGTAGTTAATAATTTATCTCCAGCAAAAATAGAATTGGCACCCGCAAAAAAGCACATAGCTTGACCTTCGCGACTCATGTTCATTCGTCCTGCTGAAAGTCGTACTTGCGTTTCTGGCATGATGATTCTGGTGGTGGCTACCATCCTAATCATTTCCCAAATTTCAACTGGTTTTTCTTCTTCTAATGGAGTACCTTCTACAGCAACTAAGGCGTTAATTGGCACTGATTCTGGTTGCGGATTTAAAGTCGACAAAGCAACCAACATGCCTGCCCTATCTTCAATACTTTCGCCCATTCCTATAATACCACCACTACAAACCGTTACATTAGTTTTACGAACGTTTTCAATGGTTTGTATGCGGTCTTCAAAACCACGTGTAGATATTACTTCTTTATAGTATTCTTCACTAGTGTCAAGATT
This sequence comes from Flavobacterium sp. CECT 9288, assembly GCF_918731615.1. Taxonomy (NCBI): domain Bacteria; kingdom Pseudomonadati; phylum Bacteroidota; class Flavobacteriia; order Flavobacteriales; family Flavobacteriaceae; genus Flavobacterium; species Flavobacterium sp. CECT 9288. Next base: position 3,642,251 of record NZ_OU957226.1, read on the forward strand.
GTGATTGTAGGCGTATAAACCAGCTTCTGCAAGACGTTGTGCTTGGTTTTCAGTAATCATACCTAGTGTGCAACAAACCTCCATGTCAAGTTTGTTAATCGTACGTACCATTTCAAGAACTTGGTCAAATTCTGGTCCGTCTTTAACATTTCTCCAAGCAGCTCCCATACAAACTCTTGAGGAACCACCAGATTTTGCACGTAATGCTTGCGCTTTTACTTGGCTTACTGACATCAAATCATTTCCTTCAATCTCAGTGTGGTAGCGTGCTGCTTGTGGGCAGTAGCCGCAATCTTCTGGGCACCCACCAGTTTTTATAGATAACAGTGTAGATACTTGAACTACGTTTGGGTCATGATGTTCTCTATGAATAGTGGCTGCTTCATAAAGCAAATCCATTAAGGGTTTGTTATATATTGCGATTATTTCGTCTTTTGTCCAATTGTGTCTTTTAATGCTCATCGATACATATTTTTGATGCATCAAAAGTAGTTAAATTGTTCTAAAGTAACAATGGTAACCTTTCGAAAAGAGAAAAGCAATTAAATGACTCAAAATTAGTTAAAGTTGTTTGTAATAAACTTTAAAATGTACAAGCTTAGCTATCAATTTAGTACTTTGTTGGATTCTAAAAGATAAATTACTAAGCTGCTCTATTTATAATGATGTGTGTTTATGATTTAGCTCCATGTTTGTCACTAGAGTATCGGGTGTCCCAGTATAGTAACAGCATGAATGTTACGATGACAGCTGAACTGATTCCTTCAAATAAAAGCGAAATGGAATACGTCATAATGGTAGGTTCTCCGCCAAATAGAAATGTTTTTGATAGTGATCCAATATATGCTTCTCCACCTTTTGCATAGCTGTATATAATTAATGCTGCAATGCTAAGAATAACCCCTGTAAATGCAGTTGCAAAGGCAGATGCCGCATTAGAAACCATAACAGTATTTCCTTCAGCGTAATTTTGTTTTAATGTTCTATTAGTACCATAAAAAATAAATAGGACATTAAAAACTCTCAATATAGGGTTGTCTGCAAATCCAAGTAGTTCCATCACTAAAAAATAGAGACCTATTCCTAAAATAATAACCAATCCGTTTAATAATTCTTTTGGAAGTTTCATACCGCAGTTCTTTTAAATTAATGTATATCTTATTGAAAAACAAAGAGTAATACCCAAATTTAATTAAAAAAAAGCAATAAATATGTTAACTTGTTATTAATTAAAGTATTCTTTTGTAATTACTTTGTCTTTTTGCAACTGTTCTTGTAAATCTTGCAGGGAATTGAACTTTTTCTCATCTCGAATTCTGTGCAAAATTGAGACCTTTAATTCTTGGTTGTAAATGTCGGCATCAAAGTCTAAAAAATGAATTTCAATAGATTTTTCTTGGCCGCCTACAGTAGGGTTTGTGCCTATGTTCATCATACCATTTATAAGTTGAGAATTGATACTTGCTTGTACTAGATATACTCCGTTTTGTGGTATGAGCTTATAGTTCTCTTCTATTTTGATATTTGCAGTAGGAAAACCTATCGTGCGTCCTAGTTGTTTTCCAGTAATGACAGTACCGGTAATAAAATAGGAGTACCCTAAGTAATCATTTGCTAGTTGAATGTTGCCGTCAAGTATGGCATTGCGAATTTTTGTTGAACTAACCGATATTTCGTTAAGCTCTTGAACCGATATCTGAGACACGTCAAAACCATATTGTTTTCCAAAATCTATTAAATGATCAATATTGGCGGTTCTATTTCTTCCAAAACGATGGTCATGTCCAATGATTATTTTTTGGATGTGAAATTTTTCTACTAAAACTGTTTTTACAAATTCTTCGGCAGTTAATTGCGAAAAAGTTTCGTCAAATGGATGGATGACTAGATTTTCTATCCCAATCTCTTCAAGTAGATCTTGCTTTTCTTTTATGGTATTGAGCAGTTTAATGTTAGAGTCTTCTTGTAAAACCATTCTTGGATGTGGGAAAAAAGTAAGAACAACACTTTCATAATCCTCATTAGGCGTATTTTGTGTTAGCTTTTGCAGGATTTTTTTATGACCTATATGTACACCATCAAACGTGCCAAGGGTTAAAATTGTTTTTTTGGTAATCTGGAAATCGTTTATAGAATGAAAAATCTTCAAAGCAAGTGTTTTATAATGCTGCAAATTTACGGTATCCTATTGATATAATTAAAAAAGGATTGAAAACTTCAACCCTTTTTTGTGACATAAATCATTTATTTACTTCTTAATAAACTGAATGGTTTTAGATGGTGTTCCTTTTTTTGAAAGTTTTAAAAAGTATAACCCTTCTGATAGGTGAGAAACCGAAATTTGTAGGTCATTTTCTAAACCTAATTCCTTTGTTTCAATTATCTGACCTGCTGTATTAATTATAGTGTAGGATTCTGGTGTGTCCTCTGGTTTTGATAGTTTTATGGTGATTCTGTCACTTGTAGGGTTTGGGTAAACCACGATGCCTTCCGGTTCTGTGATATCATTCACACCAAGTGTACCAATGCTAAATGTGGTTGTTTCCTTATCAAAAGAAGTTCCGCCAGATACTATAAGTTCGCCATTTGTAGCATTTAAACTATATGAGCCACTGCCGTAATCACAACACAAGCCATCGCTTTCACTGTCTTCTATGGTAAAAATGTAACAGGCGTTATTAGCTAGTTCAAAATTTAAAATAATGGGCTCAGGTAATGCAGGGTTGGGATTTGCTGTTGTTCCGGGGTTGTCCATGTATGGTCCGCCCTCATACAAAACGACTCCTGCTGCGGTAGTAAGTTTCCAAGTTGTTTCTGATCCAAAATTATCTCTTTGTAATCTATAGGTAACGGTTGTTCCTGCAAAGCTTTTTGAAATTTTAAAATTGCTAGCCGCACTATTATCAGAATTTTTCTGGTCTGTAGTATTGTTTACAGTTTCTAATGTAACATTGAAAGAATGATTTCCAGCGGTAGTTGTTAAGGTGCTTAGTGTAATTAATTGGGTGGCATTTGGGGCGATATTGCCTGTGAAATTTGCAGTTTGAAAACTAGTATTGTCTATGGCAAAACGGATGCTAGCTCTTGTTAAGGCTGTGTTTCCTTTATTGGTTATTTCAATTGTAGGAGCAAATGAATTATTGCAAGTAGTAAGATTGAGATTAGAAATTCTAATGGCGCCATCATTAGCAAAAACTGTTCCTGGTGTCAATGCATCTGATGTTTTTAAGGAAGCTCTACGTGGTGAATTATTCATTATGGAAATTATCCTAGATTTTTGATCTTGGGTAAAGATATTCATACAGCCATCATTAGTATAATCCATATAATTTTCTACCATGTCTAATCCTGGGGAATCAGGACATGAATCTATATTTACTGGGCAGCCTTCATTTTCTTGACCAGCATTAGGTGTGTCTGCACAAAAATCATCTACGTCACAACCGCCATCTCCCCAAATATGTCTTAAACCAAGCCAGTGGCCTACTTCATGTGATGCTGTTCTTCCTCCGTCATACGGGGATCCGTAAGTTCCATTTGGGAAATAGGCTCTTGATCCAAAGAATTTATACCCTAGCACAACACCATCGGTATTTGCTACGCTTGAATTCTGACTTAAGCCTGGTAAGCTAGAATTACTTGGGAATTGTGCATAGCCCAACAAGTTTGCTCTTGTGAAATTTACAACCCAAATATTAAGATACTTGTCAGGATTCCAAATCGTCTGTGGTTTTACTATGTCATCAATATCTGTAGTGGACCAGCTTACTTCGCCTAGATTAACGCGATTTATTCCGTTTGACAAAATGCCTTGCGGGTCTCTTTTTGCTAATGCAAATTCTATTTCAATATCAGCACCTACAGGATTTGAGTTGAATCCTGGTGTTCCTGATCTTCTTCTAAAATCTTCATTAAGTACCCTAATTTGCGATGCTACTTGTTGATCAAAAATGTTTTCATCGATACCAATATTATCTCCGTTATGAATTATGTGAACTACAACGGGGATTGTAATAACGGCCGATGTTCTTTGTAAAGAGGTACTTGTTTTTTTCTCGCTTATTTCTTTAATTATTACGGGTTTAAGCCATTTTTCAAACTCAGAGTCTGATAATCTTTTAGGATCTTTTAGCTTGAGATATTCTTCATATTCGGTAGTTGCACAACGAATGACTTCGTTTTGTAAAACGGCTCTTCTTTTTCCGAACAAGAAGCCTTCGTCAGTTACTTTTTCTTGACTAATTGCCAAGTTAGATAAGCCGAGCGCAATAAATAAAAAGTAGGTAATTTTCTTCATAGGTTTGGGACCTTGTTATATTAGGGAATTTTGTATCTTTTTTCTAAAATAGTTAAAGAAAATTCACGCTAACTTTAAGTTTAGTAAAAATTTGATATAAAATTATAAAAAAATAATTTATTTATCTAGTATGTAAGTGCTTTATTTACCGTTGTATTTTGTCATTGTAATTTCTATACCTTCGGTTCCAAAAGATTTAATGATTTCGCTAGCGATTTCTAATCGTTCTGGTAGTAATTCTTTTTCAGCTGTTTCCCATTCTCCTAGAACATAATCAACTTGTTTTCCTTTTTTGAATTCGTCGCTAATACCAAATCTGAATCGTGCATAGGTTTGTGTGTTCAAAACTAAACTAGTATTTTTTAAGCCGTTGTGACCACCATCGCTCCCTTTTTGACGAATTCTGATGGTGCCAAATGGAAGGTTAAGGTCATCTGTGATAACTAAAATATTTTCAAGTGGAATGTTTTCTTTATCCATCCAGTATTGAATGGCTTTACCGCTCAAATTCATATAGGTGTTTGGTTTTAGCAAGAAAAACGCTTTCCCTTTAAAACTGTATTTGGCTAGAGCGCCTAGTTTTACCGTTTCAAATTGTATTCCTTCTTTTTTAGCTAAAAAGTCTACTACTTTAAAACCGATGTTGTGCCTTGTATTTACGTACTCAGCTCCAATGTTACCAAGTCCTATTATTAAAAATTTCTTCATGCTACTGCTATTATGCTCTGGTTGTGAGGTTGTGAAAAGATTTAGAATCCATTGTATCATGCTGCAAAAGTAAGCTTAATTCAATAAAATGTCTATGCTGTAGTGGATATTTTAGAGGTTTGTGTGGGTTGTGGCTGAGATGCAAAATTAGTGTGTATTAGACCCGATTGTAGTGAAAATCCTTTTTGCGCGCTTTTTTTGCGTGCAAAAAGATTGCAACGGAAAGCGGGACAAGGTATGTGTATAAGTATTTTAGCTGCTTCTTAAGTATCTTAAAAAAGTAAAAGCAAAAAAAGCGCCAGTTTTGCAACTGACGCTTTGATGTATGATTGAAAAAAAATTATTTTTTCTTTCCTTTTGCAGGAGCTTTTGCTGCTTTTGCTGCCTCTTGAGCTGCTTTCATAGCCGCACGAGAAATCTTCACTTGACAAATAACTGTGTTGTCTGGGTGCATGATTTTAAAGTTAGGCGTAGGAACTTTAGTAACATATAATTTGTTACCCATATCAAGTGGAGTAATGTCAGCTTCAACAAAATCCGGAAGATCTTTAGGAAGTGCTCTTACTTTTAATTTACGGTTGTTCATACGTAAATCACCACCTGCCATAACACCTTTTGATTTTCCAACAACTTTTACTGGAACTTCAATAGTAATTTCTTTGTCTTCAAAGATTTGAAAGAAGTCAATGTGTAAAATTTTGTCAGATACTGGGTGTACTTGAATGTCTTGAAGTACAGCGTTGTATGATTTTCCGTTACCAAGATCGATCTCAACTGTGTGAGCGTTTGGAGTGTAAATCAAGTTTTTGAAAGCCATAACTTCTGCTGAGAAATGAACTGCTTGATTTCCTCCGTATAATACGCAAGGAACCATTCCAGCATTACGTAAGGCTTTTGTAGCTACTTTGCCCACGCTTTCTCTTTCTGATCCTTTAATTGTAATCGATTTCATTCTAAATTTATTATAGTTATTAATTAAACTCTTTTTTTAAGTCCTTAGCCGTTAGTCTCAAGTTCTTTGCTGCTAGACTAAGGACTATGTACTAAGTACTTTTAGTTACATGATAAACTTTCCGCTAATCGAATTGTTATGGTGAACCATGTGCATTACTTCGGCAAAAAGTGGAGCACAGCTCAACACTCTTATTTTGTTTGACTCTTTCTTTAACGGAATAGAATCGGTAACTATTAATTCGCTCAGCTTAGAGTTTTCAATTTTCTCGTAAGCATCGCCAGATAAAATGGCGTGTGTACATATAGCACGTACGCTCAAAGCACCTTTTTCAATCATTAAATCTGCGGCTTTCGCCAAAGTGCCTCCGGTATCAATCATATCATCTACAAGAATGACGTTGCGACCTTTAACCTCTCCTATTAGTTCCATTGTGTCAATCACGTTGGCAGCTTTTCTCTGTTTGTAGCAAATTACCACATCTGATTCTAAAAATTTAGAATAGGCATAAGCTCTTTTTGAACCACCCATGTCAGGAGAAGCAATTGTTAAATTGTCAAGCCCTAAGCTTTTTACGTAAGGTAAAAAGATAGTAGATGCAAAAAGGTGATCTACTGGTTTTTCAAAAAATCCTTGAATTTGATCAGCGTGCAAATCCATGGTCATTACTCTTGTTGCGCCCGCAGCATCTAATAAATTAGCTACTAATTTAGCTCCTATCGGAACTCTAGGCTTGTCTTTTCTGTCTTGTCTTGCCCATCCAAAATAAGGAATTACAGCTGTTATGTGTCTGGCTGATGCTCTTTTTGCAGCATCAATCATTAGTAACAATTCCATTAAATTATCTGCTGTTGGAAAAGTAGAGCAAACAATAAATACGCGTAAACCTCTAATTGACTCTTCGTATGAAGGTTGAAATTCACCGTCGCTGTATTTTGACATGGTGATTTTTCCTAAAGGAATTCCGTATTCTTTTGCTATTTTCTCAGCAAGATAAACACTTTGCGAACAAGCAAATATTTTAGCTTCTGGTTCTAGGTGTGACATTATTGTGTGTTGTTTTTATCTTAGGTTTCAAGAAAGTTTTGTTTTAGCTGTTGCTTAAATTCAAAATAAATCTATTTGCCTAAGATGTAGTTAGTTGTGTGTTTCGTTTTTTAACGAGGTGCAAATTTATAAAATATATTTAACACTGAAAGGAAAAAATTAAGTATTTTTAGTTGAACATTTAATTAATTTTTTTACATTTGCACCGTGTTAAAGGAAAAGATAAATAGTTACCACTAGATATTTCTTTATTGCGTGAAGCAACTGTTGTTGTTTCTGTCTGCTAAGCCCGGATGGCGGAATTGGTAGACGCGCTGGTCTCAAACACCTGTGGGAAACCGTGCCGGTTCGACTCCGGCTCCGGGTACAAAAACCGCTTCGAAAGAAGCGGTTTTTTTGTTTTATATCACAACGAGTTCCTCAATATCAAATCACTTTTGTTTTCTATTTGCTCTTTTTTACCTTTTAGAATCATTTGTGCTAAGAGTTGTCCCATCATTTCAAAATGGGTTGAAATGGTTGTGATTCCGTTTTCTACCACTTTTTTTAATGGGGTTTCATTATAAGAAATGATTCCGTAGTCATTCCCCAATTGTAAGTTTTGAAGTTTAGCTTTTTCTATGACACTTACTAAGTCTCGGTCGCTGGGAATAATGTATACTTCTCCTTTTGTAATCTCACGATTTTTGAACTCGGTTATGATTTCATATTCAAAAGCGTGATCGTTGCAAAATTTTTCAAAGCCTATTTTCATTCCTAGTGGTTCACGGAATCCCGGAAAAATCATAATTAGTTTTTTGTATTTGTTCAGCTTTGCTTTTCCTTTTAATAGGCCTTCATAAATATCTTTTACAAAATTTTGGTACACTGCAGGATAGTTCAATAATTCTGGATTTGTTTGGTCAAGAATATAAACGTCCTGAACTGGTAGGGTTTTTATAATTGATGCAGCTTCTTCAAGATTGGTTGGCATGATAATGTATTTTGTGTAATTACCGTTGCTGTCATGAATTAGTTTTTGAAAAACGGGAACGTTAAAATGATGAAAAAAAATATCAACCTGAGCAGTAGTCCCTATGTTTTCGAGAAAGGAATTGTACAAATCTTCTTTAAAAATGTTTAATTCGTCAAAGAGTAAAAATATCTTTTGTTTTATGGATATTTCAACGCTTTTTACATAATACCCTTTGCCAGGAATGGCATAAATTATCCCTCTTTTCTTTAACTCATCATAGGCAAGTAAAACGGTATCTCTAGACAAAGAGAATTCTAAACGCACTTTATTTACTGATGGAAGTCTGTCTCCTTTTTGTAATAATTCTTGTTGTAGGGCTACTTCAATAGAGGTTATGATTTGCTGGTATTTAGGAATGCCTTTATTGTTTTGAATGCTGATTAGTTTCATGTAAAAAGTGTTTTTCAAATCGCAATATACAAAAACTGGTAGGTACTGGTATGTAATGCTTAACAATTATTTTACTTTTGGTTTTTCACATTTCATAATTTATTCATGAAAATAAAACATATATCACATTTTAATACGGTTTCTGTACTGAAATCATTTAGTTCTATGCTTAATGGTGAAGAGGTCTCTATTTGTGAACTTGTCAACAGTAAGGGAATGCAAATGACGGTGATGGGTTATGGAGCTACACTTACATCTTTAAAAGTGCCTTTAAAAAATGGTAATTTGGTTGACGTAGTTTTGGGTTTTGAAACCCTAGAGGAATATATAAAATCCTATGATTTGCCAAGTGCTCCTTATTTTGGTGCTATTGTAGGAAGGTTTGCAGGAAGGATAAGTAATGCCGAATTCAAGCTTGGTGGAAAATCTTACTTGTTAAATAAAAACAACAATGGAAATTCGTTACACGGAGGTAGCATTGGCCTGAGCCAGAGAAACTGGAAACTAAAGAGTAAAAAAGAAGGTAAAAATCCATCTGTTACGTTCACCTATTGCAGTAAGCATAATGAAGAATTTTTTCCTGGAGACGTTGTGGTTGATGTGACTTATATGCTTACCGATGAAAATGAAATGATAGTAGAGTATGTGGCGCATGCATCACAAGACACTATTTTAAACCTAACGCATCACAGCTATTTTAACCTAGATGGACATCATAATTCTGTTGCTGATCAGGAGATGCGTGTTAATTCACAAAGAATATTAGAAACCACAAGTTCAGGAATTCCCACCGGTCGATTTTTGAATGTTGCTAATTGCCCTTTCGATTTTACAAATAGCAGAAATTGTCCCGCTACAATAGATACTACTTTTGTTTTAAACAAAGAAAAAGAGTACGCTGCTTCTTTGTACAGCAGCGATAAATTATTAAGAATGTCTGTTTACACCAATCAACCTGCTGTACATGTATATGTAGGCGGGAATTGTTTTGGACAAATAAAAGGGAAAGATAACGCGGCATATCACGCTACTAGTGGGATTTGTTTTGAAACTCAAAATTTCCCTGATGCTCCTAATCATGATCATTTCCCGAGTGCGATTCTCAAAAAAGGCGAGCTATATTACCATAAAACTATTTATAAATTTAAATCTTTTTGAGATGAAAAAATACTTTAAAAACTCGGCATTGCTTTCGCTTGTCATATTTGTTTTTTCTTGTTCTGATGCTGGTGACAGTAGCGCTACAGAAACTCCTGTTGCAAAACCACCTGTGGTTACTGAGGAGTTTATCAAAGCCGCTGATATTTCGTATTTGCCAGAAATAGAAGCTGCGGGAGTAATTTTCACTAACAACGGAAAAACAGAAGACATGTTAACCACACTAAAAAGTGTTGGTTGTAATACCATCAGAATTCGTTTGTGGAAAGATCCAGCCAACGGACATTCTGGATTGACCGAGGTAAAGGCTTTGGCGCAGCGCGTAAAACAAGCGGGCTTAAAAGTTTGGTTAACTGTTCACTTTTCTGACGATTGGGCTGATCCTGCGGTTCAAACCACTCCAGCTTCTTGGAAAAACTTATCTTTTACCGATTTAAAAGCTGCGGTAGTCACTTACACCACAACTATTTTGACCGAAATTAATCCAGATATTATTCAAATCGGGAACGAAATCAATACCGGATTGCTTTGGCCTCAAGGGCATTTAATCAATCAAGAAGCACAATGTATAGATTTGTTAAAAACAGCGAGTGCCACCATTCGAAGCAAAGCGCCAAGTACCAAACTTATGATTCACTATGCAGGCGTTTCGGCTACAGATACTAATTGGTTTTTTAATAAAGTAAAAAGTGTTGATTATGATTATATCGGTTTGTCATATTACCCTATTTGGCATGGGAAAGATATGGCTGCGGTAAAAACGACCATTGATGCCTTGGGAAAAAACTTTTCTAAAAAAGTTATCATTGCAGAAACTGCTTATCCTTTTACCTTAAGTTGGAATGACTGGACAAATAATATTATGGGTCTAGAATCACAATTAATATCTGGATTTCCTGCGACTCCCGAAGGTCAAAAGAGTTTTGTTTTGGCGATTAAAGATTTGGTAAAATCCTCTACTTACGGACAAGGGTTTGCGTATTGGGGAGGCGAATGGGTTTCTTTTAAAGGCGACAAAGCTACCAATGGTTCTACTTTCGAAAACCAAGCATTCTATGATTTTTCTAATAAATCATTGCCGGTTTTACAAGCCTTTACCAATTAGTCATGATTGCCACTGTTAGAATTTTTCAAAGATTAGTGTTACTGCTTCTTTTTATAAGTAGTACCACTATCGCTTTGGGACAAAAGAAAAATAAATTGGCTTTCGCCAAAGGGGCAGACGTGAGTTGGTTACCTCAAATGGAAGCCACTGGTTACCGTTTTTATGATGCCGACGGAAAGGAAAAAGATTGTTTGCAATTGCTAAAAGAACGCGGTATGAATACCATTCGTTTGCGTGTGTTTGTCAATCCAAGTCAAGACAAAGCCAGTGGTCATTGCAGTAAGGAAGAAACAGTAGCTATGGCCTTGCGTGCTCAAAAAGCCAAAATGCGCATTATGATTGATTTTCATTATAGCGATACTTGGGCCGATCCAGCCAAACAAGCCAAACCTGCTGCTTGGGCCAATTTATCATTCGATGCGTTACAAAATAAAGTCTATGAACATACATTTGATGTGTTGACCGCTTTAAAAAAAGCAGGTGTTACTCCAGAATGGGTTCAGGTGGGGAATGAAATTCCAGGCGGAATGCTTTGGCCTGATGGGAGTACGAACAATTTGGCTCAACTAGCGCAATTATTGAATAAAGGTTACGAAGCGACCAAAGCTGTGAATGACAAAATCAAAGTAATTGTGCACGTAGATGAGGGAAACAACAACGAAAAATTCCGTTGGTTTTTTGATAAAGCTACTGAACATCAAGTAAAGTATGACGTTATTGGTCTGTCTTACTATCCATTTTGGATCAAGAAAGACTATTCAGAAACCATAGCCGATTTACAAAAAAACCTAAACGATATGGCTTCTCGTTATCAGAAAGAGGTAATGGTGGTAGAAGTTGGCGGTGTTGATGAACAAGTACAAAACACCAAAGAACTTCTAGTTGCTACGATCAAAGCCGTAAGAGCCGTTCCTAATCATAAAGGCTTGGGCGTTTTGTATTGGGAGCCGCAAGGAGCCAAATCTTGGAGTGGTTATGGCTTGAGTGCTTGGCAACAAGACGGAAAACCTTCACCAGCATTGGATGCTTTTAAAGAATAATGAATTGGATTCAGAATAAAAACGAAATAAGTAAACCATATTTCTGAATGTTAGAAATGAGGAAACTCTATAGATTGAAATAAAAACCTTATATGGCCTTAAATGCCTTATATAGTTCAAAAATATGTTGTATAAATGAAAAAAACACTCTCTTTTTTGTTGGTTTTTATAGCCTTCACCGCCATAGTTTTTTCTCAAGCCCGAGTGGTAAAGGTATTGGATACTCATTGGAAATTTCAAAAAGGAAATTTTGAAGACGCTTTTAATGCCAACTTCAACGACTCGAAATGGGAATCGGTTACTGTGCCACACGACTGGGCAATTTATGGTCCTTTTGATAAAAAAGTGGACATACAAAATGTAGCCATTATTCAAAATGGAGAAAATGTAGCTACCGAAAAAACAGGAAGAACCGGAGCCTTACCACATATTGGCACCGCGTGGTATCGCAATACTTTTACTTTGCCAAAAGATGCCAAAGGAAAAAAGATACTATTGCTTTATGAAGGCGCTATGAGCGAACCTCAAGTGTATTTGAATGGGAAAAAAGTGGGAGAATGGGCGTATGGCTATAGTTATTTTTATTTTGATGTTTCTCAATTTATTCAAGAAGGAGACAATACATTAGCTGTAAAATTATCCAATAAAGAATTTGCCTCCCGTTGGTATCCCGGAGCTGGTTTGTATCGAAAAGTAAGTGTTATTATTAAGAACAATGAAAGCATTGACCAATGGGGGCAATTTATAACGACACCTTTTATTAGTGATGCCGTGGCCAAAGTGAATATTAAGACCAAAGCCTCAGGCGAAAACACGCGTTTGGTGACCACCATTTTTGATGCCGAAGGACACAAAATAAGTGCAGAGGAATCTTCCTTACGCTTCGGAAAAGAGTTCGATCAAAATTTAAAAGTAGAGAATCCAAAATTGTGGAGTCCAGAAACTCCTTATTTGTACAAAGCGGTTGCTCAATTGTATGTTGGCAATGAATTGAAAGACGAGCTTACCACCCGTTTTGGAATCCGAGAAATAAAGTATGAAGCCAATAAAGGATTTAGTCTTAATGGAAAAGTGACCAAATTCAAAGGGGTTTGTTTGCATCACGATTTGGGACCTCTTGGTGCTGCGGTAAACAAAGCCGCTTTGCGTAGACAGTTGACCATTTTAAAAGATATGGGATGCAATGCCATTCGCAGTTCGCACAATATGCCTTCTTTCGAGCAATTGGAGTTGGCAGACGAAATGGGCTTTTTGTTTTTGGCAGAGAGTTTCGACGAATGGGTTTTACCAAAAGTAGAAAACGGCTACCACCGCTTTTTTGACGAATATGCCGAAAAAGACATTGTGAATTTGGTGCAAGCGACACGAAATCATCCTTCTATTGTGATGTGGAGTTCAGGAAATGAAGTCCCAGATCAGTGGGGAGAAGCGGGTGTAAAACGAGCCAAATGGTTGCAGGAGATTTTTCATAGAGAAGACCCAACGCGTCCTGTAACCGTAGGAATGGATCAAGTAAAAGCGACTATGGAGTCTGGTTTTGGAGCTTTGTTGGATATTCCAGGATTGAATTATCGCGTGCATTTGTATGATGAGGCATTCAAAAAATTCCCACAAGGATTCATTTTGGGTTCCGAAACTGCTTCAACGGTGAGTTCTAGAGGGATTTACAAATTTCCTGTCGTGCAAGAAAAAATGAAGCAGTATCCAGACTTTCAATCTTCATCGTATGATTTGGAAGCCTGTAGTTGGTCCAATGTTCCCGATGAAGATTTCGTACTTCAGGATGATAAACCTTGGGTAATTGGTGAATTCGTTTGGACAGGATTTGATTATTTGGGCGAACCGACACCTTATGACGAAAGCTGGCCGTCTCGTAGTTCTTATTTCGGAATTAACGATTTAGCAGGCTTACCGAAAGACCGTTATTATTTGTACCGAAGCCGTTGGAACACCAAGGCAACTACGCTACACATCTTACCCCATTGGAATTGGGAAGGTCGTGAAGGACAAACAACTCCTGTTTTTGTGTACACCAGTTACAACAGTGCTGAACTTTTTATCAATGGCAAAAGTATGGGCGTACAAACCAAAAACAAGAACACGCCGCAAAACCGTTACCGCTTGATGTGGATGGATGTAAAATATGAACCAGGAACGGTAAAAGTCGTAGCTTATGATGACAATGGCAAAGTGGCTGAAGAGAAGGAAATTCAAACGGCAGGTCAACCGTACCAGATTGTTTTGGATGCAGATCGAAAAACCATCACAGCCGATGGCGAGGATATTTCGTTTGTGACGGTTTCTGTAGTGGATAAAAATGGAGTTCCTTGTCCAACAGCAACGAACCAGTTGAAATTTAAAGTGTCTGGAGCGGGTACGTATCGCGCCGCTTGTAATGGAGATGCGACTTCACTCGAGATGTTCCATAAAGACACGATGAAATTGTTTAGCGGAAAATTGGTTGTACTAGTACGATCGAAAACTACCGATGGAGCCATCCAATTAGAAGTTAACGGAGCTGGATTAAAGACAGGTAAATTGACTTTGGAAGCAAAGAAATAAATAGATAAACAAGAGGTATGCCTCCTTATCATATTTCAAATACAAAATTATTGCAAAGACATTAAAGCGAGTTTTTGCGATGCAACACTTTAATAATTTTAAGAATAATGAATGATTCATTAATACAAAAAACGACCGCTTTTTTTCAGGAAACATTTGGTAATGCACCCGAAAAAATAGTGCTTTCTCCAGGAAGAATTAACATCATTGGGGAACACGTAGATTACAACGATGGCTATGTACTGCCTGCTGCTATAGATAAGATTATTTGCTTTGCTTTCGAAAAAAGCAACACCACTACTTCTCGAATTGTGGCTATCGATTTGAATCAAGAATTCGAAATCGATTTGTCGCAAAGCATTCAACTCAGTTCAACCGTTTGGAACAATTACATTTTAGGGGTTTTGAAACAGTTACAAGACAATGGATTTGATTGTAGTGGAGTCAATTGCGTATTTAGTAGCAATATTCCTGTAGGTTCTGGATTGTCGTCTTCGGCTGCTTTAGAATGTGGTTTCCTTTTCGGAATGCAATCACTTTTCAATCTAGACATTAGCCAACAAAATCGCGCTTTGATGAGCCAAAAGGCAGAACATTGGGTGGGAATCAATTGTGGTATTATGGACCAATTTGCCAGTGTGCACGGACTAGAAAATAAGGTTATCAAATTGGATTGCAATACCTTAGAATTTGAGTACCATAACGCTGATTTTAAAGACTATGCTTTGGTGTTGTTCGATAGTAATGTGAAGCATTCCTTGTTTACATCCGCGTATAACAAAAGAAGAGAAGAATGTGAGGAAGGTTTGGCGATTATTAAAGCTAATTTTCCTGAAATTAATAGTTTCAGAAATTGTACCGAAACGCAATTGTTGACTTTGAAAGACAAAATGGATGCTGTTGTTTTTACACGCGTGTATTATGTAGTAAAAGAAATTGCTCGTGTGTCTAAAGCCTGCGAAGCTTTGGATGCTGGAAATATTGAGCTTTTGGGGCAGTTACTTTTTGAAACACACGATGGTTTGTCTAGAGAATATGAAGTGAGCTGCCCCGAGTTGGATTACTTGGTCGAATTGGCCTTAGCCGAAGATTCAGTAATAGGTTCCCGATTGATGGGTGGTGGTTTTGGAGGTTGCACCATCAACTTGATTAAAAAAGGAAATGAAGAAGCTGTAAAACAAAAATTTGCCCAATTGTACCTAGAAAAATGGAACATTGAATTGAAAATTTATGATGTGAAAATCGGAAACGGTACATCCTTATATAATGCAAATTAAGATGAAAAATTTTGATATCAACGAAGATCCTCATAGGCGTTTTAATCCCTTAATCAACGAATGGGTTTTGGTTTCGCCCCATCGTTCCAAAAGGCCTTGGCAGGGCCAAAAAGAAAACATTTCAGTTGTTCAATTACCTGACTACGACCCCGAATGTTACTTGTGCCCAGGTAATGTGCGTGCTAATGGCGAAGTGAATCCTAACTACGATTCTTGTTATGTTTTTGAAAATGATTTTGCTGCGCTAAAACAAGAACCTATTGCTTTTGAAGAAAATAATACCCCTACTTTTTTTAAAGCAAAACCAGAACGAGGCATTTCTAGAGTGGTTTGTTTTTCACCAAGACACGATTTGACTTTACCTCAAATAGAGGTCGAGAATATCGAGAATATTGTAGCGACTTGGCAAAAAGAATACACCACTTTGGGCGCTATAGATTATATTAATCATGTTCAAATTTTTGAAAACAAAGGCAGTGTGATGGGCTGTAGTAATCCGCATCCACACGGTCAAATTTGGGCGCAATCGTCTTTGCCTACGCAAGTTGAAAAAACACATAATAGCTTGAAGCAGTATTATGAGCAACAAGGCCGAACCTTATTGCAAGATTATGTTCAAGAAGAATTGAAGGTGCAAGAGCGCATCGTGATCGAGAATGAGCATTTTGTAGCTTTGGTACCTTTTTGGGCAATTTGGCCTTACGAGACCATGATTGTGAGTAAACGTAGCGTGTCCAAAATCACTGATTTTACTTCAGCTGAGGTTACAGATTTTGCTGTTATTTTAAAACAATTAACCACCAAATACGATAATCTTTTTGAAACCTCATTTCCGTATTCTTCGGGAATTCATCAAGCGCCTACTGATGGTCAAGAACATCCAGCATGGCATTTTCACATGCATTTTTATCCGCCTTTGTTACGCTCTGCCGCAGTAAAGAAATTTATGGTAGGTTACGAAATGATGGGCGAGTCACAGCGTGATATTACTCCAGAGAAAAGTGCTGAGGTATTAAAATGTCAATCAAATATTCATTATAAATCTGTTATCCAAAACTAAAAAATTTAACCCATGCAAACATTAGCCACCCAAGATTATATTGTCTTTTTGTGTTATTTCATCCTGATTGTAGGGTATGGAATTTGGATTTATAAAAAGAAAAAGAAAGAAGAAACCAGCAGTAAGGATTATTTCTTAGCCGAAGGATCCTTGACTTGGTGGGCCATTGGTGCATCATTAATTGCCAGTAATATTAGTGCGGAGCAATTTATAGGAATGAGTGGTAGTGGTTTCAAGATGGGGCTAGCTATTGCAACTTACGAGTGGATGGCGGCTTTTACGTTGATTATTGTTGCTGTTTTCTTTATTCCAGTGTATTTGAAAAACAAAATTTTCACAATGCCTCAGTATTTGAATCAAAGGTATAATAGCAATGTAGCCATGATTATGGCCGTGTTTTGGTTGCTATTATATGTTTTAGTCAATCTTACCTCAATATTGTATTTAGGGGCTCTGGCAATTAGTAGCATTTCTGGTCTTGATATTACTTTGTGTATGATTTTCTTAGCTTTTTTTGCAGTAATGATTACGCTCGGCGGTATGAAGGTAATAGGCTATACTGATGTGATCCAAGTTTTCTTCTTGATATTAGGAGGATTGGTAACGACTTATTTAGCCTTGAATTTAGTTGCCGAAGAGTTTGGTACAACAGGAGTTATTAATGGTTTTAACCTTATGACTACCGAGGCAAACGACCATTTTCATATGATTTTTAAAAAAACGAACCCGAATTATATGGATTTACCAGGTCTGTCTGTTTTGATTGGAGGAATGTTAATCATTAATCTTAATTATTGGGGTTGTAACCAGTATATTACGCAACGTGCATTAGGAGCTGATCTTAAAACGGCTAGAAACGGAATTTTATTTGCTGCATTTTTGAAATTATTAATGCCAATAATTGTAGTATTACCCGGAATAGCAGCCTTTGTATTATATCAAAATGGGCATTTTGGAACCGAAATGCTTCAAGATGGAACCGTAAATCCAGATCGTGCTTATCCAGTGTTGTTAAATTTATTACCAGTAGGTTTAAAAGGGCTTTCTTTTGCTGCACTTACTGCTGCAATTGTAGCTTCGTTAGCTGGAAAAGCGAATAGTATTGCGACTATTTTTACATTAGATATTTACAAAACCAAATTAAACGTTGATGCCGATGAGAAGAAACTTGTTAGCATTGGTAAAAAAGCAATTGTAGTTGCTATGCTTATTGCTGTAGTTGTGGCTCCATTTTTAGGAATTGATAAAAAAGGAGGATTTCAATATATTCAAGAGTATACAGGTTTTGTGAGTCCTGGAGTTTTTGCCATGTTTATTCTTGGTTTCTTCTGGAAGAAAACAACTTCAAATGCGGCTTTGTTTGCAACCATTGGTGGTTTCTTATTGTCGCTTGCTTTCAAATTTATGCCAGCTGTTGTTGATTTGTCATTTTTACATTCAACGGGATTTGCGGTTCCAAATGCAGATGGTATTTTTGAAATTCCTTTTATTGACCGTATGGGATTTGTGTTCTTGATTTGTATCGTTGGCATGTACGCCATAAGCATGTATGAAACTGCGCGCGGAGTTAAAACAAATGGTTTAGAAATAGACCGTACCATGTTTAAAATGTCACCTGGTTTTATAGTTGGGATGTTGGTGGTATTATCTCTGATAGCAGCGTTTTATACTATTTTTTGGTAAGCGATAACCTCCTCTGAATTTTAAAAAGATATCTTCAGAGCAGGGTTTTCATATCTTGATGAGGTTCATTTTGATTAATAAATTAGATCTAATGAACTTTATTTGAAATTACCTTACAATTTGGTACTAATTCTAAATCAAAAAAAAAGCTTTCGAGTAAATCGAAAGCTTTTTTTTAACCTTTATAAAAACGAATTAATTGTTAACTAGGGCGTCTTGTTTCCAAGTTTTAACAGATGCAATTCTACTGTTTGAATATTCAACTTCATTTAGTTTGTTTCCATTCCAAAAAAGCCATTTTCCAATTTTTTCTCCATTTGCATAAGTAGCAACACTTAGTTTGTTTCCGTTTTCGTCAAATGAAGTCCAAATCCCTTCTAATTTTCCGTTTTTGAAAAATCCTTCTTGTTGAACTTTTCCATTTTCAAAGTAGTAAGTTGTTTTTACTAATTCTCCAATGGCTTCTAGTTTTGGATTACTTTCTTGAGCTGATGCGATTCCTGTAAACAGTAATACGGCAAAGATGATATATTTTTTCATGATGTGGGGGTTTTAAAATTCATATTAGCTTAACAAAGATAAAAAGTATTTTACAATAAAAAAACTTTATGTTAACAATTTGGTAACATTGAACTAAAATTTAACATTTGAACTCAAAAGGTTTAAAAATCCTATTGCTAAAAATTCTTATTTCACAATTCATTATTCATAATTAGTCCTAAATTTGCACACAAGTCTAAGGACAAAACAAACTAAAATTTTGAAGATGTATAGAAGTCATAATTGTGGCGAGTTAAATGCCTCGCATACTGGTAATAATGTAACTCTTGCGGGTTGGGTTCAAAAATCACGTGATAAAGGGTTTATGAATTGGGTCGATTTAAGAGACCGTTATGGAATAACACAATTAATTTTTGACGAAAGTCGTACTGAAAAATCTGTTTTTGAATTAGCAAAAACTCTTGGCCGTGAATTTGTAATTCAGGTTAAAGGAACTGTTATTGAGCGTGAAGCTAAGAATAAAAATATCCCTACTGGTGAAATAGAAATTCTTGTAACCGAATTAACAATTCTAAACGCAGCTTTAACTCCTCCTTTCACTATTGAAGATGAAACGGATGGCGGAGAAGACATTCGAATGAAGTACCGTTACTTAGACATCAGACGTAATCCTGTAAAAAACAGCTTACTTTTTCGTCACAAAGTAGCTATGGAAGTGCGTAAGTATCTTTCGGATTTAGATTTTTGTGAGGTGGAAACACCTTATTTAATAAAGTCTACGCCAGAAGGAGCTAGAGATTTTGTAGTGCCTTCTCGTATGAACGAAGGACAGTTTTATGCTTTGCCACAATCTCCGCAAACGTTCAAGCAATTGTTAATGGTGGGTGGTATGGATAAATATTTTCAAATTGTAAAATGTTTCCGTGACGAGGACCTTCGCGCAGATAGACAACCTGAGTTTACACAAATTGATTGTGAGATGGCATTTGTTGAACAAGAAGATATCTTAAATGTTTTTGAAGGATTAACACGTCATTTATTAAAAGAAATAAAAGGTATAGAAGTAGAAAAATTCCCAAGAATTACCTACGATTACGCCATGAAAACATACGGTAACGACAAACCAGACATTCGTTTCGGAATGCAGTTTGGGGAGTTAAACGAAGTAGCGCAGCACAAAGAATTTCCAGTTTTCAATGCAGCTGAATTGGTAGTTGGAATTGCTGCTCCAAATTGTGCAGCTTACACAAGAAAAGAAATAGATGCCTTAATTGACTGGGTTAAGCGTCCGCAAGTTGGTGCATCTGGAATGGTTTATGTAAAGTGTGAAGCTGATGGAACTTTTAAATCATCGGTGGATAAGTTTTATGATCAGGAAGATTTATCGCAGTGGGCCAAAATTACTGACGCAAAACCAGGAGATATGATCTTTGTATTATCAGGTCCAGCAGATAAAACAAGAACACAATTATCAGCTTTGCGTATGGAGCTTGCTACACGTCTTGGATTGCGTAAGCCAGATGAGTTTGCTCCGCTTTGGGTAGTTGATTTTCCTTTGTTAGAATTTGATGAGGAAAGTGGTCGATACCATGCTATGCACCATCCGTTTACATCTCCAAAACCAGAGGATATGCACTTGCTAGAAACTAATCCAGGGCAAGTACGAGCAAATGCTTATGATATGGTTTTGAATGGTAACGAAATTGGTGGTGGATCTATCCGTATCCATGACAAAGCTACACAGCAGTTAATGTTCAAATATTTAGGTTTTACTGAGGAAGAAGCTAAGGCGCAATTTGGTTTCTTAATGGACGCATTTCAGTTTGGTGCACCTCCTCATGGTGGATTGGCTTTTGGTTTAGACAGGCTTGTCGCTATATTAGGTGGACAGGAAACTATACGAGATTTCATCGCATTTCCTAAGAATAATTCGGGAAGAGATGTCATGATTGATGCGCCGTCAGTAATTGATGATTCACAGTTGAAAGAATTACATATTAAATTAGCTTAGCCTTAGGATGTCTTGATATTGTTAGAAAACGTTGAATATCAATATTTTTACAAAATAAAAACATAAGAACGCATTTCGTATTGTATTAAATATTACATTTGCTACATTATAAATTATTATTACAATTACAATGCGTACAGGTACAGTAAAATTTTTCAATGAGTCTAAAGGTTACGGATTCATTACAGACGAAGAAACAGGAAAAGACATTTTCGTTCACGCTTCAGGAATCAACGCGGAAGAATTGCGCGAAGGTGACAGAGTTAGCTATGAAGAAGAAGAAGGAAGAAAAGGAAAAGTTGCTGCGAAAGTAGCAGTGATCTAAGCATAAAAATATTTTTTTTTGCCTACGAAAGTTTAAAAACGTCCCGAGAATATCGGGACGTTTTTTTTATGGGATAAAGTACTAGTAATGAAAATTTCAAGATATAAGGTGTCTACTTTAGTTTTAAATTTTCATCTCAGCTTCCTCAAAAAATAAAAGAACACTCCTTATTTATAATTAATAAAAATTGCAAATTTACAACGATGTAGCTCGCATGTATTTTAAAAAAATTATTGTTATTTAATAATTTGAAAGTTATCTTTGTTGCTTATTCTCATACATAAAAAACATAATATGCAATCAGATCAATTAAATTACATTCCTATTTTAATGCAGTTCCTTTTAGCTGTAGGTTTTGTTGTAGGAACTATTCTAGTTTCTGGAAAATTAGGTCCTAAAAGATCGTCTGAGGTTAAAGATAAAAATTTTGAATGTGGTATAGAATCCGTTGGTAATGCTAGGATTCCGTTTTCAGTTAAATATTTCCTTGTAGCCATACTTTTTGTTTTGTTTGATGTAGAAGTTATTTTCTTGTATCCATGGGCAATCAACTTTAAAGAATTGGGAATGGAAGGAATGGTGAAGATGATCATTTTTATGATGTTGCTTCTAGTTGGTTTTTTCTATATCATAAAAAAGAAAGCCCTAGAGTGGGAATAAAGATTAATTAGGAATTAGAAATAACGAATTGTAAAGATTTCAATTTCTAAAGTATTATAAAAGAATGTTTTTAAAATTTAAATTGTGAACTCATACTTCATAATTCATAATTCATAATTTTACAAAGATGAGTAATTCAAATGTAAGTATGGTTGCCCCTCCAGAAGGTGTTGTTGGTGAAGGGTTTTTTGCTACAAAACTTAATGATGTAGTAGGCTTAGCTAGAGCAAATTCGCTTTGGCCGTTGCCATTTGCTACTTCTTGCTGTGGTATAGAGTTTATGGCAACAATGGCATCGCATTATGATTTAGCACGTTTTGGATCAGAGCGAGTGAGTTTTTCTCCACGTCAAGCTGATATGTTGCTTGTGATGGGAACAATTTCAAAGAAAATGGCTCCTATATTGCGTCAAGTTTATGAACAAATGTCAGAGCCTCGTTGGGTAATTGCAGTTGGAGCTTGTGCATCATCAGGTGGAATTTTTGATACCTATTCTGTTTTACAAGGAATTGATAAAGTAATTCCTGTAGATGTTTATGTTCCTGGATGTCCTCCAAGACCAGAACAAATTGTTGATGGAGTAATGAGATTGCAAGAATTGGTAAAAACAGAATCTGTAAGAAGAAGAAGTTCTCCTGAATACCAAGAATTATTAGCTTCCTATAATATCAAATAAATAATGGCGCTAGAAACGATACAAATACAAGAAAAATTAGTCGAAACTTTTCAAGAGGCTGTTTTTGAATTCAAACAAGAAAAAGATATTTTTTCATTTGAAGTAAATGCTGAAACGATTACAGCCGTTATTTTATTTTTAAAAAACGATCCTACATTACGTTTTCATTTTTTAACTGATTTATGCGGAATCCATTATCCTGATAATGATGAAGATCATCAGTTTGCAGTTGTGTACCATTTGCACAATTGGTACGAAAATAAAAGAATCAGAATCAAAGCATATCTTAACGGCGAGAAACCAGAAATTAAAACGATTTCAAACATTTTTTTAAGTTCTAACTGGATGGAAAGAGAAACTTATGATTTTTACGGAATCAATTTCATAGGACATCCACAGTTGAAACGAATTTTGAATATGGATGAAATGATTTCATTCCCTATGCGAAAAGAGTTTCCAATGGAAGATAGCGGAAGGACAGATAAAGACGATCGTTTCTTTGGAAGAACAACCGATAATTATTAAAAAAGCACACTTTTATAATTTTTCACATTAAATAAATGTCAGAACTATTATTACCACCAGAGCATCGTTATGCCAAAAGAATTGCAGAGCAGTTAAATGAAGATGGTAGCGAACTTTCGATTCTAAATTTAGGTCCTACGCACCCTGCAACACACGGTATTTTTCAAAATATCTTGTTGATGGATGGTGAGCGTATCCTTGAAGCTGAGCCAACAATTGGATACATTCACAGAGCATTTGAAAAAATTGCTGAAAACCGACCTTTTTACCAAATTACTCCATTAACGGATAGAATGAACTACTGTTCATCTCCTATAAATAACATGGGTTGGTGGATGACTCTTGAAAAATTACTCGATATTGAAGTGCCAAAAAGAGCGCAATATTTAAGAGTTATTGTCATGGAATTGGCTAGAATTACCGATCATATTATTTGTAACTCGATCTTAGGAGTTGATACTGGAGCTTATACAGGTTTCTTATATGTTTTTCAATTTAGAGAAAAAGTATATGAAATTTACGAAGAAATTTGTGGTGCTCGTTTGACAACAAATATGGGTCGTATTGGTGGTTTCGAAAGAGATTGGTCTCCAGAAGCTTTTAGAAAATTAGATGTGTTTTTAGAAGAATTTCCAGTTGCTTGGAAAGAGTTCGAAAACCTTTTTGAAAGAAATAGAATTTTTATTGACCGTACCGTTAATGTTGGTGCGATCACTGCAGAACAAGCAATGGCTTATGGTTTTACAGGTCCTAACTTGCGTGCAGCTGGTGTAGATTATGATGTACGTGTTGCACAACCTTATTCTTCTTACGAAGACTTTGATTTCATCGTTCCAGTAGGGAAATCAGGTGATACTTACGATCGTTTTTGTGTTCGTAATGCCGAGGTTTGGGAGAGTTTAAGCATTATTCGTCAAGCCTTGGATAAAATGCCAGCCGGAAACGAATACCATGCTGATGTACCAGATTATTACTTGCCTCCAAAAGAAGATGTATATAACAACATGGAATCTTTAATCTATCACTTTAAGATTGTTATGGGTGAGGTTCCAGTACCAGTAGCCGAAATTTACCACCCTGTTGAAGGAGGAAATGGCGAAGTTGGTTTTTATTTGGTAACTGACGGAAGTAGAACTCCATACCGTTTGCATTTCCGTAGACCTTGTTTTATTTACTACCAAGCGTATCCAGAAATGATTAAAGGTTCGTTACTATCTGATGCGATTGTTATTTTGTCGAGTTTAAATGTAATTGCGGGAGAGTTAGACGCATAGTGAAATTATAAATGATGAATTTTAAATTATAAAGTATTCAAAACATTTAAAGTTTATAATTCAAAATTTAAAATATTTAAAATGGAAAGAACACAGTACAAACAAGAAATAAATATGACTGAAGCCTTGATGACTCGCATCAACGAGCTAATAAGTCATTATCCAGAGGGCAAACAAAAATCAGCTTTACTTCCTGTTTTGCATGAAGTTCAAGATGCTCACAATGATTGGTTGAGTATTGAATTGCAAGACAAGGTTGCTGAAATTCTTTCGATAAAACCGGTTGAGGTGTATGAAGTGGTTTCATTTTATACGATGTTCAATCGTCGACCAGTTGGTAAATACATGTTTGAATTTTGCCAAACATCACCTTGTTGTTTGAATGGAGTAGAGGACTTAATGGATTACACTTGCGAAAAATTAGGTGTAAAGGTAGGAGAGCCTACAGCAGACGGTTTATTCGAAGTTCGAGGAGTTGAGTGTTTAGGTGCTTGTGGATATGCTCCAATGATGCAGTTGGGTGATTTTTACAAGGAACATTTGACTAAAGAAAAAGTAGATCAGTTAATTGATGATTGCAAAAACAATACAATAATTCTACACGATAAATAATATGTCACAGAAAATATTATTAGATAAAGTAAATATTCCGGGAATTAAAACTTATGAGGTATACCGCGCTAATGGTGGTTATGCTTCTGTAGAAAAAGCTTTAAAAACCTTGACACCTGACGAAGTAGTAGAAGAAGTAAAGACTTCAGGATTGCGTGGTCGTGGTGGAGCAGGGTTTCCTGCAGGGATGAAGTGGAGTTTTATCGACAAAAAATCGGGTAAGCCAAGGCACTTGGTTTGTAATGCAGATGAGTCGGAGCCAGGTACTTTTAAAGATCGTTATTTGATGGAGTACATTCCGCACTTATTGATTGAAGGAATGATTACCTCAAGTTATGCTCTTGGTGCAAATTTATCGTATATCTACATTCGTGGAGAGTACATGTGGGTGTATAAAATTTTAGAACGCGCCATTGCTGAGGCGAAAGCTGCAGGTTGGTTGGGTAAAAATATATTAGGTACCGGATACGATTTGGATTTGTACGTTCAAATTGGTGGTGGTGCTTATATTTGTGGAGAAGAGACTGCCCTTATTGAGTCGTTAGAAGGAAAAAGAGGAAACCCAAGAATCAAGCCGCCATTTCCTGCGGTATCTGGTTTATGGGCTAATCCGACGGTAGTGAATAATGTTGAAACCATTGCGGCTGTGCCATGGATTGTAAACAATTCAGGTGCTGATTATGCTAAAATTGGTATTGGTAGATCTACGGGAACTAAATTAATTTCTGCTTCAGGAAATATTAAAAATCCTGGTGTTTATGAAATTGATTTAGGATTGAGTGTTTATGAATTCATGAACTCAGATGAATATTTGGGTGGTATGAGTTCTGACAGACCATTGAAAGCTTTCGTACCAGGAGGAAGTTCTGTGCCAATTTTGCCAGCAAATTTAATTTACAAAACAGCAAATGGCGAGGATCGTTTGATGACTTATGAGTCTTTGAGTGATGGTGGTTTTGCTACAGGATCGATGTTGGGTTCAGGAGGTTTTATCGTTTATGATGATACAGCTTGTATCGTTCGTAATACTTGGAATTTCTCTCGTTTTTATCACCATGAAAGTTGTGGGCAATGTTCACCATGTCGTGAAGGTACGGGTTGGTTAGAAAAAGTATTGCATCGTATTGAAAACGGACACGGACGCGAAGAGGATATCGAATTGTTGTTGAGTATTCAAAGTAAAATTGAAGGAAACACTATTTGTCCTTTAGGTGACGCTGCTTCATGGCCAGTAGCTGCTGCGATTCGTCACTTTAGAGATGAATTTGAATTCCACATTCGTTTCCCAGAAAAAATCAAAAATAGAAATCATTTTGTTGCCGAGCCTTTTGAACAAGTAAAGCACCTAGTAGCAAAGCAAACAGTATAAAACGTTTCAGGTTTCAAATTCAGGACAATTCCTGAAATATGAAACTTTAAACTTGAAACTAATAAAGAAATGAAAGTAACAATAGACGGACAGTCAATAGAAGTAGAACCAGGAACAACTATCCTGCAAGCAGCACGTATGATAGGTGGTGAGGTAGTACCGCCAGCGATGTGTTATTATTCTAAACTAAAAGGAAGCGGTGGAAAATGCCGTTGTTGTTTAGTTGAAGTTGCCAAAGGTAGCGATGCAGACCCTAGACCTATGCCAAAATTAATGGCATCATGTGTTACAGGTTGCATGGACGGAATGGAAGTGAACAGTAAGTCATCACCAAGAGTTCAAGAAGCTAGAAAATCGGTAACTGAGTTTTTATTGATCAATCACCCTTTAGATTGCCCAGTTTGTGATCAGGCTGGTGAATGTGATTTGCAAAACTTAAGCTTTGAGCACGGAAAGTCTGAAACTCGTTTTATTGAAGAGAAAAGAACTTTTGAGCCAGAAGATATTGGTCCGAACATTCAGTTACACATGAACCGTTGCATTCTATGTTACCGTTGTGTAATGGTAGCTGATCAGTTGACAGATGAGCGCGTGCACGGAGTTATGGATAGAGGAGACCACTCGAATATTTCAACTTGTATTTCAAAAGCAATTGATAATGAGTTTTCAGGTAACATGATTGATGTGTGTCCTGTTGGAGCATTAACTGATAAAACATTTAGATTCAAATCAAGAGTTTGGTTTAGTAAACCGTATAACGCACACAGAGATTGTCCTACTTGTTCAGGTAGAACTACTGTTTGGATGTTTGGTGACGAGATTCAGCGTGTAACAGGTCGTAAAGATGAGTACCACGAAGTTGATGAGTTCATTTGTAACGGTTGTCGTTTTGACCATAAAGATGTAGCTGATTGGACTATTGAAGGACCAAGAGCTTTTGAAAAAGATTCTGTTATCAACGTGAACAAATACAACAGAAAGTTAGAAAAAGTGCAAATTGCAACCGAAGAGAACATTTTGTTGGGTAGAGCGGTTGACCGTAAAAAAATCAGTATGGCTGAAATTCCATTGACACAAGAAGATATTATGAATCAAAAAAGCTTGGGTAATAATGGATAGCGTATTTATTATAGAAAAAAGTGTTGTTATACTTGTTGTTTTTGCTTTAACAATGTTAATGGCCATGTACTCAACATGGGCAGAGCGTAAAGTAGCTGCTTGGCTTCAAGACCGTGTAGGGCCGAATAGAGCTGGGCCTTTTGGTCTTTTTCAGCCACTTGCAGATGGTTTAAAATTATTTTCAAAGGAAGAATTTGAGCCTAATACTCCCAACCGATTTTTGTTTTTTGTAGGTCCAGCAATTGCCATGAGTACTGCTTTAATGACCAGTGCGGTAATTCCATGGGGAGATAGATTGCATTTATTTGGTAGAAATATATTACTTCAAGCAACTGATTTGAATATTGGGTTGTTATACTTTTTTGGAGTAGTATCTGTGGGCGTTTACGGAATCATGATTGGTGGATGGGCCTCTAACAACAAGTTCTCTTTGATGGGAGCTGTTCGTGCTGCATCACAAATGGTATCTTATGAAGTAGCCATGGGACTTTCTATGATTGCTTTATTAATGATGACAGGTACTTTAAGTTTAAGAGAAATATCTGCGCAACAAGCAGGAATGAACTGGAATGTATTTTACCAGCCTTTATCATTTGTTATTTTCTTGATTTGTGCTTTTGCTGAAACAAACAGAACTCCTTTTGACTTAGCAGAATGTGAAAGTGAACTTATTGGGGGTTATCACACGGAGTATTCCTCGATGAAAATGGGTTTTTATTTATTTGCAGAATATGCTAATATGTTCATTTCTTCGACTATTTTAGCGGTCTTGTTTTTTGGAGGGTACAACTATCCAGGAATGAGTTGGGTTGTGGAGAATTGGGGTGTAAATATTGGAAATATACTAGGTTTTGCTGCATTATTTGTAAAACTATGTGGTTTTATCTTTTTCTACATGTGGGTAAGATGGACTATTCCAAGATTTAGATACGATCAATTAATGAATTTAGGATGGAGAATATTAATTCCGCTATCGATCATTAATATTATGATTACCGGAATTGTAATTTTGAGAGCAGATATTGCTGCTTATTTAGGATTTTAATTAGTACCGAAAAGCCCTAGCCCTGATAGTAGTGGAAATCCTTTTTGTTTTTTCTTTAAAAACAAAAAAAGATTGAAACGAATAGCAGGATTAGCTTCAAATAAAAATAAAAAATGTCAATAGAAAGTATATCCTTATCGGGAAGAAAAAAGTTAGTCTCTAACAAAGAGATGACTTTTTGGGAAAGAATGTATCTTGTAGCGATTATCAAGGGATTGATAATTACAATCCAGCATTTATTTACTAGAAAAGTTACCATTCAGTACCCTGAGCAAGTACGAAAAATGAGTCCGGTGTATCGTGGACAGCACATGTTGAAACGAGATGAGGAAGGTAGAGAAAATTGTACAGCATGTGGTTTGTGTGCTCTTTCTTGTCCTGCTGAAGCCATCACGATGAAAGCTGAGGAAAGAAAAGCGGATGAAAAACACTTATACCGTGAGGAAAAATATGCTTCGATATATGAAATCAATATGTTGCGTTGCATTTTTTGCGGGTTGTGCGAAGAGGCTTGTCCGAAAGACGCAATTTACCTAACCACATCTAAAGTTCTTGTTCCAGCTAGTTATGAGAGAGAAGATTTTATCTTTGGTAAAGATAAACTAGTGATGCCGCTTGAAATGGCAATTCAAAATGCTCAACTAAAAAACGCTAACTAATGTCTACAATACTTATAATTTTTTGTGTATTGGCTGCTATCACTTTAGCAACTGCTTTTTTAACCATCTTTAGTAGAAACCCAATTCACAGTGCTATTTATTTAGTGATTTGTTTCTTTTCTATTGCAGGTCATTATTTTTTATTAAACTCGCAATTCTTGGCCATAGTACATGTGATTGTATACTCTGGAGCGATCATGATTTTGTTTTTGTTTACGATCATGTTGATGAATCTGAACGAGGAAAAAGAAGTTCACCGACCGAGAATTACACGATTGGGAGCGATAGTTTCTTTTTGTTTGATTTGTTTAGTATTGATTGCGATTTTTATCAATTCAAAACCTATTGTAGGGGAGTATGTGACTACGGGTGAAGATTATCAATCTATAAAAGTATTGGGTAAAATACTCTTGAATGAATATATGGTTCCGTTTGAATTTGCTTCTATATTACTATTGGTTGCGATGATAGGAACTGTGTTATTGTCTAAAAAAGAAAAATTGCAAAAATAAAATGAATAATATTTTAAACCACATTGGTATAGAAAACTATATTTTCCTGAGCGTAATACTTTTTTGTATTGGTGTTTTTGGAGTTTTGTACAGACGAAATGCTATCATTGTATTTATGTCAATTGAAATTATGTTGAATGCCGTTAACTTGTTATTTGTAGCTTTTTCAACGTACCATCAAGATGCGCAAGGACAGGTTTTTGTTTTTTTCTCTATGGCAGTTGCTGCAGCAGAAGTAGCGGTAGGATTGGCCATTCTAGTTTCTATTTTTAGAAATTTAGGTTCGATTACAATTGATAATTTAAAAAACTTAAAAGGATAAATGGAAATGAATACCAATATAGCTTTAGTTTTAGTTCTCGCTCCTTTTTTAGGATTTTTAATTAATGTTTTCTTTGGCAAAAGCCTAGGTAAAACAGTTTCAGGAATTGTAGGTACGCTTGCAGTCTTCATTTCTTTTATTGCTGCTTGTTTTTTCTTTGGTGCAAATGCTGCGCAGCCAAATGGTTTTCGAATTTCACTTTTTGATTGGATTCAAATCAGTAATTTCAAAGTAGATTTTGGATTTTTATTAGATCAACTTTCTATTTTATGGTTGCTGTTTGTAACTGGAATTGGATCATTGATTCATTTGTATTCTATCAGTTACATGCACGATGATGAGAATATGCACAAGTTCTTTGCCTATTTGAATTTGTTTGTATTTTTTATGATCACACTGGTTGTAGGAAGTAATTTATTAGTAATGTTCATCGGTTGGGAAGGCGTAGGTCTTTGTTCGTATTTATTAATTGGTTTTTGGTATAGAAACCAAGAATATAATGATGCGGCTAAGAAAGCTTTTATCATGAATCGTATTGGTGATTTAGGTTTATTGATAGGTATATTCATTGTAGGTAATTTATTTTCGACACTAGATTATACCACATTAAAAACGGCAATTGCTGGAGCGACAAATCTTGATTTTTATTGGTTAACAGTAGCAGGTTTTGCTTTGTTTATTGGTGCTTGCGGTAAATCGGCACAAATACCTTTATATACGTGGTTGCCAGATGCAATGGCAGGACCAACACCAGTTTCAGCATTAATACATGCTGCTACCATGGTAACTGCTGGTATATTCATGATTACAAGATTGAATTTTGTATTTGATTTATTGCCAGAAGTACAACATGTTATTGCTATAGTAGGTGCTGCAACAGCTCTTGTTGCTGCAACTATCGGTTTAGTTCAAAACGATATCAAAAAAGTTCTGGCTTATTCTACAGTTTCGCAGTTAGGTTTGATGTTTTTAGCATTAGGTTTAGGAGCTTATGAAGTGGCTGTTTTTCACGTAATCACGCACGCTTTTTTCAAGGCTTGTTTGTTCTTAGGTTCAGGATCAGTTATTCATGCTTTGCACGGAGAACAAGACATGCGTAATATGGGTGGGTTGAAAAAAGCTATGCCTATTACTTTTGTAACCATGTTAATTGCTTCTTTAGCAATTTCTGGAGTTCCATTATTCTCAGGTTTTTTCTCGAAAGACGAAATTTTATTAGTTGCGTTTCATCATAATATTCCGTTATGGGTTGTGGCTTCTATTGCATCTATAATGACTGCTTTTTATATGTTCCGTTTGATGTTTTTGACATTTTACAATGATTTCAGAGGAACTGCTGAGCAAAAACAGCATCTGCATGAAAGTCCTTCATTAATTACTGCACCTTTAATTATTTTAGCAATTTTAGCTACAATAGGTGGTGTGATTAGTTTACCTGGAAACAGTTGGTTGAATCATTATTTGATTCCAATTTTACCGAAATTAGCTACTGCAGAACATCATCTTGGAACTACAGAATACATTTTAATGGCAATTGCTGTTGTTGGTGGATTAGTAGGAATAGGAATCGCTTACAGTAAATATATCAAACAAAATACGGTTCCTACTTCAGATGAAAGTATCACCGGATTTGCAAAAGTACTTTACAATAAATATTATGTGGATGAAGGATATGATTTCTTATTCGTTAAACCAATTAATGTATTGTCTCGCTTTTTTAGAGATACTGTAGAAACGGGATTATCAGCCATTGTTTTCGGCTTTGGCAAAGTATCAAATGAAATAAGTTATCAAGGTAAAAAAATTCATAGCGGAAGTATTGGATTATATCTTTTCGTTTTTGTATTAGGATTGTGTGCTATAGTATCCTACTTGTTTCTGGTTTAGTGTTAGATTATAAATTTCAGTAATATTAAATATCTTTTGAAAGTCATGATGAGTGGCTTTTGAAATCATTAAAAATTTTCAAATGAACGTATCTCTAATTTTAATTATACTTTTGATTGGTGTCTTTGCAACCTTATTAGTTGGTAATAAGTTAGCTTCAAAAGTAGCTTTGTTTTTTGGGTTAGTTTCAGCTGTAGCTTCCTTTATGTTGCTCAATCATTATAATGCTGGTGTAAATATTAATTTTATAAGTCCATGGATTAGTAAGCCAGCGGTTTCTTTCGCTTTAACTGCAGATGGATTGTCTTTAGTGATGTTATTATTAACTACTATTTTGACACCCATTATTATTTTTTCATCATTTGGAAATCAATATCAAAACTCGAAATCTTTTTATGCATTGGTCTTGTTTATGTCCTTTGCTATGGTGGGTACCTTTTTAGCTTCAGACGGATTGGTTTATTATATCTTTTGGGAATTAGCGTTAGTGCCTATTTATTTTATAGCTCTTATTTGGGGTAACGGTAATGCTGACGAACGTAAAAAAGCTGTTGTAAAGTTTTTCATTTATACATTAGCAGGATCTTTGTTTATGTTAGTGGCTTTTGTGTATTTGTACCAAAAAGCTGGTAGTTTTTTAATTCAAGATCTTTATGCTTTAAATTTATCGAGTTCAGAGCAATTTTGGATTTTTCTAGCCTTCTTCTTGGCTTATGCTATAAAAATTCCTTTAATACCTTTCCATACTTGGCAATCTAATGTGTATCAAAAAGCTCCAACTGTAGGAACCATGCTTTTGTCAGGTATTATGTTGAAAATGGGTTTGTATAGCGTGATCCGTTGGCAATTGCCTTTAGCACCAGTAACGGCTCATGAGTATAAATATTTACTTATTGGTATAGGGCTTGTAGGAGTTGTTTATGGTTCAATTGTAGCCTTAAAACAAAGAGATTTAAAAAAATTATTAGCTTATTCCTCTTTGGCACACGTTGGTTTGATCGCTTCTGGTACTTATGCTCTGAACCTTGATGGTTTTAGAGGTGCAGTTTTACAAATGATTGCTCACGGGTTTGTTGTGGTAGGTTTGTTTTTTGTAGCTGAAATCATTTCTAGAAGATATGAAACAAGAGTAATTTCAGAAATGGGAGGTATTCGTGCACAAGCGCCAAAATTTACTTCTTTGTTTTTAATTTTAGTTTTAGCATCAGTGGCTTTGCCTACTACGTTTAACTTTATAGGTGAGTTCACAGTTTTATATAGTTTGTCAACAGTAAATATTTGGTTTGCAGTTGTAGGTGGTACTACAATTATATTAGGTGCTTACTACATGTTAAAAATGTTTCAGCACGTTATGTTGGGTGAAACAAACTCTAAAGTTTTTACAGATGTTACTGCAAGTGAGACCATATCGTTGTTAATCATAGTTGGTGTTTTATTCTTTTTTGGGATGTATCCAAAACCAATTAATGATTTGATAACACCAGCATTAGAGCAAATTCTTTTGTTAACGCAAAGGTATTAGTACGCAAGAAGCATAACATTTTAGATCAAAATAAAAGAAATACAAATTAATTAGGTTTATAGATTTTAACATTAGTTTTTTTTCATTCTATTGTGTAAATCCTAAATCAAACAATCAACAAATGAATACATTAATAGCTATAATAGGATTAGGTGTTTTATGCCTTTTGTTCGAAATTTTTAACCTTAGAAAAGCAATTGTACCAATTTCTATATTGGGTTTATTAGCAGTTTTGGGCTTAACAGTTTCTGAGTTTAATACAGCCGAAATTTATTACAACAATATGATTGCAGTAAGTACATTCTCATCTGCGTTTTCATGTTTGTTTATTGTTTTAACAATTTTTTTAATTGCCTTAGGTCATAATTTTTATGAAAATCACCAATCTAAAATTTCTGATTTTATTGCTATTAAAATATTTTTATTAGCTGGTGCTGTAGCTATGGTATCCTTTGGAAATTTAGCAATGTTCTTTTTAGGAATTGAGGTTTTATCAATTGCACTTTATATTCTAGCTGCTAGTGATCGAATGAATTTAAAAAGTAATGAAGCTGGAATGAAGTATTTCTTGATGGGATCTTTTGCCTCTGGGATTATTCTTTTTGGAATTTGTTTAATTTATGGCGCAATGGGTAGTTTTGATGTTATTGAAATTTCTGAGCTTTCTCGTTCTGCTGAATTGCCAGTTTGGTTTCCAATAGGGATTGTTTTGTTAACTATCGGAATGCTATTTAAAGTGGCAGCTGTGCCATTTCATTTTTGGGCACCTGATGTTTATGAGGGTTCACCAGCATTAACTACTGCCTTAATGAGTACCTTAGCAAAGGTTGTGGCTATGGCTACTTTGTATAAATTACTTTCTGTTATGAATGCTGACATGACTGAGTCATTCAAAATGATTGTGGTTGTGATTTCAATGGCGTCTATGACTGTGGGGAACATTATGGCTTTAAGGCAAACAAACGTTAAGCGTATGCTTGCTTTTTCGGGAATATCTCATGCAGGTTTTATGTTAATGACCTTGTTAAGTCTTTCTACTTCTGCAGGTAGCTTGTTGTATTATGCCTCAGCATATTCTCTTGCCGGAATGGCTGCTTTTAGTGTGTTGCTATATGTTTGTAAAAATAGAGACAATGAAGATATCGTGAATTTTCACGGACTTGGTAAAACAAATCCAATACTTGCGGCCATCTTAACTGCATCTTTATTATCTATGGCGGGAATCCCTATTTTTGCAGGTTTCTTTGCAAAATTAGTGTTGTTTAGTGAAACTATTCAAGCCGGTTTCATGGCGCTAGTTATTGTAGCGGTGGTCAACTCTATTATAAGTGTGGGTTATTATTTTAAATTAATTTTAGCCATGTATACAAAAGATGCCAATGAAGAGCGCAAAGGTACACCAGTAATTATTTATGCTGTGGCAGTTATTGCTATTGTGTTGAATATTGCTCTAGGTTTATTTCCATCCTTCGTATTAGATATATTGGCTTAAGCCAAATTTACATATTCTAAAACAGAACCATCAAGAGTAATTTTGATGGTTTTTTTTATGAATGCCTTAACGTAAGCTTTGATTTTGTAGCAGACTAATTTTGTACATTTGTACATACAAGTTAATTTAAATTGTTTTGAGATTTCATTATGGAAAATAAGCTAAAAATTCAGATCTGGTCGGATATTATGTGTCCGTTTTGTTACATTGGAAAAAGAAGAATAGAAGGTGCTTTGCAGAATTTCAAGTACAAAGATGCTGTTGAAATAGAGTGGAAAAGTTTTCAGCTAGACCCAAATTTTGTAGCTTCTCCTAATGATAATTTAGTAGAACATTTAGCTGAAAAATATAGAAAAGATGAAGTTTGGGCTCAAGACATGCTGGATAGTATGACGCAAAATGCCAAAAATTCAGGATTGGATTTTCATTTTGAAAAAGCAATCATGGCAAATTCTCAGCATGCACATCGGTTATTGCATTTAGCCAAAAAGTTCAATTGTGCTGATGATTTAAAAGAGTTGTTGTTCAAAGCATATTTGACAGACGGATTAGATATTAATGAATTTACTGTTTTAAAAAATATAGCTTTACAAGTAGGACTCAACGTAGAAGAAGTAGACGAGGTATTACACTCAAATGCTTTTGCTGATGAAGTGCAAAAAGACATGCTGGAGGCTCAAAATATAGGTGTTCAAGGAGTCCCTTTTTTTGTTTTTGATGCAAAGTATGCCATATCTGGTGCACAACACGAAGAAACTTTTTTGAATACGTTAAATAAGGTATGGGAGGAAGGTTCTTTTGATTCAAAAGTTACTCTTTTAAACACTACTGATGGGGACTGTTGTGGTGTTGATGGCTGTGATTAAAATTATTTATTACCAATATTTCTTAGACTGTCTTTAATGACGGTCTTTTTTTTTGATCCATTTTAATTGCTGTTAGTAGTAAGTATTGATAAAATTTAATTCTACAAAATAGGAATTTGTTTTGTTTGAATGAATTTAGTTTTTATTGGTTATTATATACAAGATTATTTTAAGTATTTAGTTTTGGTATAGATTTCTTTTCATCTACACTTTTGCGTCATTCATCGTTTTAGAATATTTTTTTTTTGAATTAAATTTTAAATTTATAAAGAGTTTTTTTAGGCTTTTCATTAGCGTAGGATTTCTTCAGTGGAATAGTTATGGCTCCATATTTTTGGTTTTTTTTATATTAATTCATGTATTTAGAGATCCATTTTTTTATTGATCAGTGTTGATTATCTATTAAAATTGCTTTTAATCTACTTTTTATCATGTGATTAGTTAATTTTTAAAATATATTTTAGTTTTATAGCTTTAATTAAACCTGTTAACAAGATTTTAACTTATATTTGTTAGTGTATGCATTTGAGTTGTAGACAGTATTTAGAATTTTAACTGAAATCAATTTTGTTATGACTGCGTTTAACGCTGTATAAAAGATTTTGAATTGGGTTTTTATTATTGCTTTAGCTAAGTTTTTTCATAAATAAGTTAAAAGTAAAAATTTTACAAATTGAATTGTATTAAGCTAAAAGCAAACATTTATAATAAATTAACAAAGTGAATTATGAATAGACAATTACCTTCATTTACTTTTAAAGTACCCAGATTTGTATTCCTATTATGTTTCTTGTATACTATAAATAGTAGTGCTCAAGTTACTGCGGTAACTAACCCTACCAATGCGCAAATTAACCTAGCGCTACAAGGTCCAGGTATTGTGATTACTGGTGGTACTCTGAATGGTGCTGCTCCAGCAGCTACCCTTAGAGCAAACCAAATAGCTACTTTTACAAATGGGATTATGGGTGCAGCTTTAGGTTTTCCTAGTGGGGCTTATTTTAGTACAGGAAATGCTCCATTTGAGTTGGCCAGTAGAAATACTGATGTTGCACGATCTGCAAATCCAGCAGGAGCCACAACACTGTCAGATCCTAATTTATCAACAATTGATCCAACGGCTACTCGAGATCTAGTGGCTTATACTTTTACGATTACCTTAGGGCCTACCATAACTGGTTTAAGAGTTGGGTATCAATTTGGGTCCGAAGAATATCCGGATTATGTAGGTTCAAATTTTGATGATGCTTTTGGTTTTTTCGTCTCAGGACCGGGTATTACTGGTGCTCAAAACTTTGCTACTACTCCAGCTGGAAGTCCTACATCTATCAATAAAATCAATGGAGGTGTTCCGGGCTTTTCATCTCCAGCAACTCCTGTGGCGGCTTATGATGGGACACAATCTGCTTTGTATATTAACAATGGTCACAGAACTACAGTTACAGGAGGGAAATATGTACAAAATGCAGCCCCTCAACCGGGGCCTTTTCCTATTTATAGTGAGTTTAATGGTTTGACAACTTTTATAACAAAAACCATTAAAAATTTAACTCCTGGGGGTACTTATACCTTTAAGGTGGTTATTGCTGATGCTGGAGATGCTTCGTATGATTCAGGAGTGTTTTTAAATTTAATTGAGGGGTTGACAAATGCTAATTTACAAATTAGTAAAACGGTTAATAACCCAACACCAATTGTGGGCAGCAATGTTACCTTTACTTTAACGGCAAGTAATTCGGGACCAGGTGCAGCAACAGGCGTTAATGTTACAGATATCTTACCAGCAGGTTATACCTTTGTAAGTGCCACACCATCAGTAGGTACTTATAACAACACTACTGGTCTTTGGTCAATTGGTAATTTAGCTAACAGTGCAAATGAAACTTTATCTATAGTGGCTACAGTAAATGCTTCAGGAAGTTACAACAATACGGCAACCATAGTAGGAAATGAAACAGATCCTGTATTAGGGAATAATACATCTACAGTTAGTATTGCTATTCAACCAGATAGCGATAATGATGGAGTTGGGAATTTTGTAGATTTAGATGATGATAATGATGGAGTTCGTGATATTGTTGAAGATTGCCAAGGATATTTGGCTCAAAACTCTAATGGTGTTTGGAAAGGGAGCACTGCTTCAAATGTTACTTACACGTTTACTGGTGCGACCACTCAAGCTGTTGTTAGTACTCTTACTGATAATCAAACAAATTTTTACGTAAATAATTCCGATGGAGAGCAACGCTACGCTAAATTAGGTGATGTTAACTTCACAGTCAATTTTAGTACTCCAGTACCAGCCAATCAAATTGCTTTTAATATTGGTGATGTTGATGGTTTAACGGCCTCAAGTAATGCTGCTTCCTATACTTTCAGTGTAAATGGAGGTGCTGCAAATAATAACTTTAGATTAGTAACTCTAGCTAGTGTTAATCCTGATCTAAATTATAATGCTTTATCTGGTGCAATTACCTCTTTTGGAGCTATTGATGATCAAAGGATAATGCTTGCTGGTGTAGGGACCAATTTAATCAGTTCTATAAATGTAACGGGTTCTAATATTGGATCAGGAGATCTTGTAGATTATTCTTTCTTCGCAAGAGTAGAATGTGATACGGATTTAGATACTATTCCTAATAATTTAGATCTAGATTCAGATAATGACGGTTGTTCAGATTCTAATGAGTACTATAACAATACTACAAGTGCAGCTACGGGACAGCAATTTGGTCAAACAGGAGGTTCAGTAGCGCCAGTAAACGCTAATGGTACAGTTAATTTACCAGCAGCTACGTATACAGGATCTTATGCTAATGCGATATCTGTGGGAACATCTAGTTCAATAGCAACGCAACCAGTTAATAGAATTATAAATGCGGGTACAAATACTACTTTCAGTGTAGCGGCAGCTGGTGGTTCAGGTATTACACAATACCAATGGCAAGTTGATTCTGGTTCTGGTTTTACTGATATATCAAACGGTGCTGTTTATAGTAATGCTACAACGAACACTTTAACTTTGACTTCTGTACCTGCAACATTTAGTGGATATTTGTATAGAGTAATAATCAGGGAATCTAATTTTGTTTGTTCATCTGTAGTTTCGGCTGAAAGAACATTAACTGTATTTCCTGCACCAGTGGTAACGATTGCAGATGCTTCAATCACAGAAGGAGGAAACTTGAGTTTCCCAGTTACATTGAGCAACCCATCAGCTACAGACATCGCCGTTACTTTAGGCTTTACCAATGTAACGACAGCCAATGGCGATTATACAACAGTTCCGGTAACGGTAACGTTCTTAGCAGGAGCCACAACAGCTACAGCAACAGTACCCACAACGGCAGATACTATCGATGAATTAGACGAAACCTTCACCGTAGCTATTACCAGTACAACAGGAACCGTTGGATCAACAACAGATACCGCTACAGGAACAATCAATGATGATGACAATGCACCAACAGTAGCAAGTATCAGTCCTTCAAATGCTGTTGAAGGAGATGCTGTAGTATTCAACTTTACGTTGAGCAACCCATCTGCGGTAGATACCACCTATACGTTCACTTTGACCAATGGAACCGCAGGAAGTGCTGATTACACTACAACAAGCATTACCGTAACAGTTCCAGCAGGAGCAACCACGGGAACGGTAAGTGTACCCACTACAGCAGACACTATTGATGAAGCAGACGAAAGCTTTAGCATTAGCAGCGGAGCAGTAAGTAGCACAGGAACAATCAATGATAATGACGATGCACCAGTGGTAACGATTGCAGATGCTTCAATCACAGAAGGAGGAAACTTGAGTTTCCCAGTTACATTGAGCAACCCATCAGCTACAGACATCACCGTTACTTTAGGCTTTACCAATGTAACGACAGCCAATGGCGATTATACAACAGTTCCGGTAACGGTAACGTTCTTAGCAGGAGCCACAACAGCTACAGCAACAGTACCCACTACGGCAGATACTATCGATGAATTAGACGAAACCTTCACCGTAGCTATTACCAGTACAACAGGAACCGTTGGATCAACAACAGATACCGCTACAGGAACAATCAATGATGATGACAATGCACCAACAGTAGCAAGTATCAGTCCTTCAAATGCTGTTGAAGGAGATGCTGTAGTATTCAACTTTACGTTGAGCAACCCATCTGCGGTAGATACCACCTATACGTTCACTTTGACCAATGGAACCGCAGGAAGTGCTGATTACACTACAACAAGCATTACCGTAACAGTTCCAGCAGGAGCAACCACGGGAACGGTAAGTGTACCCACTACAGCAGACACTATTGATGAAGCAGACGAAAGCTTTAGCATTAGCAGCGGAGCAGTAAGTAGCACAGGAACAATCAATGATAATGACGATGCACCAGTGGTAACGATTGCAGATGCTTCAATCACAGAAGGAGGAAACTTGAGTTTCCCAGTTACATTGAGCAACCCATCAGCTACAGACATCACCGTTACTTTAGGCTTTACCAATGTAACGACAGCCAATGGCGATTATACAACAGTTCCAGTAACGGTAACGTTCTTAGCAGGAGCCACAACAGCTACAGCAACAGTACCCACTACGGCAGATACTATCGATGAATTAGATGAAACCTTCACCGTAGCTATTACCAGTACAACAGGAACCGTTGGATCAACAACAGATACCGCTACAGGAACAATCAATGATGATGACAATGCACCAACAGTAGCAAGTATCAGTCCTTCAAATGCTGTTGAAGGAGATGCTGTAGTATTCAACTTTACGTTGAGCAACCCATCTGCGGTAGATACCACCTATACGTTCACTTTGACCAATGGAACCGCAGGAAGTGCTGATTACACTACAACAAGCATTACCGTAACAGTTCCAGCAGGAGCAACCACGGGAACGGTAAGTGTACCCACTACAGCAGACACTATTGATGAAGCAGACGAAAGCTTTAGCATTAGCAGCGGAGCAGTAAGTAGCACAGGAACAATCAATGATAATGACGATGCACCAGTGGTAACGATTGCAGATGCTTCAATCACAGAAGGAGGAAACTTGAGTTTCCCAGTTACATTGAGCAACCCATCAGCTACAGACATCACCGTTACTTTAGGCTTTACCAATGTAACGACAGCCAATGGCGATTATACAACAGTTCCGGTAACGGTAACGTTCTTAGCAGGAGCCACAACAGCTACAGCAACAGTACCCACAACGGCAGATACTATCGATGAATTAGATGAAACCTTCACCGTAGCTATTACCAGTACAACAGGAACCGTTGGATCAACAACAGATACCGCTACAGGAACAATCAATGATGATGACAATGCACCAACAGTAGCAAGTATCAGTCCTTCAAATGCTGTTGAAGGAGATGCTGTAGTATTCAACTTTACGTTGAGCAACCCATCTGCGGTAGATACCACCTATACGTTCACTTTGACCAATGGAACCGCAGGAAGTGCTGATTACACTACAACAAGCATTACCGTAACAGTTCCAGCAGGAGCAACCACGGGAACGGTAAGTGTACCCACTACAGCAGACACTATTGATGAAGCAGACGAAAGCTTTAGCATTAGCAGCGGAGCAGTAAGTAGCACAGGAACAATCAATGATAATGACGATGCACCAGTGGTAACGATTGCAGATGCTTCAATCACAGAAGGAGGAAACTTGAGTTTCCCAGTTACATTGAGCAACCCATCAGCTACAGACATCACCGTTACTTTAGGCTTTACCAATGTAACGACAGCCAATGGCGATTATACAACAGTTCCGGTAACGGTAACGTTCTTAGCAGGAGCCACAACAGCTACAGCAACAGTACCCACAACGGCAGATACTATCGATGAATTAGACGAAACCTTCACCGTAGCTATTACCAGTACAACAGGAACCGTTGGATCAACAACAGATACCGCTACAGGAACAATCAATGATGATGACAATGCACCAACAGTAGCAAGTATCAGTCCTTCAAATGCTGTTGAAGGAGATGCTGTAGTATTCAACTTCACGTTGAGCAACCCATCTGCGGTAGATACCACCTATACGTTCACTTTGACCAATGGAACCGCAGGAAGTGCTGATTACACTACAACAAGCATTACCGTAACAGTTCCAGCAGGAGCAACCACGGGAACGGTAAGTGTACCCACTACAGCAGACACTATTGATGAAGCAGACGAAAGCTTTAGCATTAGCAGCGGAGCAGTAAGTAGCACAGGAACAATCAATGATAATGACGATGCACCAGTGGTAACGATTGCAGATGCTTCAATCACAGAAGGAGGAAACTTGAGTTTCCCAGTTACATTGAGCAACCCATCAGCTACAGACATCACCGTTACTTTAGGCTTTACCAATGTAACGACAGCCAATGGCGATTATACAACAGTTCCGGTAACGGTAACGTTCTTAGCAGGAGCCACAACAGCTACAGCAACAGTACCCACAACGGCAGATACTATCGATGAATTAGACGAAACCTTCACCGTAGCTATTACCAGTACAACAGGAACCGTTGGATCAACAACAGATACCGCTACAGGAACAATCAATGATGATGACAATGCACCAACAGTAGCAAGTATCAGTCCTTCAAATGCTGTTGAAGGAGATGCTGTAGTATTCAACTTTACGTTGAGCAACCCATCTGCGGTAGATACCACCTATACGTTCACTTTGACCAATGGAACCGCAGGAAGTGCTGATTACACTACAACAAGCATTACCGTAACAGTTCCAGCAGGAGCAACCACGGGAACGGTAAGTGTACCCACTACAGCAGACACTATTGATGAAGCAGACGAAAGCTTTAGCATTAGCAGCGGAGCAGTAAGTAGCACAGGAACAATCAATGATAATGACGATGCACCAGTGGTAACGATTGCAGATGCTTCAATCACAGAAGGAGGAAACTTGAGTTTCCCAGTTACATTGAGCAACCCATCAGCTACAGACATCACCGTTACTTTAGGCTTTACCAATGTAACGACAGCCAATGGCGATTATACAACAGTTCCGGTAACGGTAACGTTCTTAGCAGGAGCCACAACAGCTACAGCAACAGTACCCACAACGGCAGATACTATCGATGAATTAGACGAAACCTTCACCGTAGCTATTACCAGTACAACAGGAACCGTTGGATCAACAACAGATACCGCTACAGGAACAATCAATGATGATGACAATGCACCAACAGTAGCAAGTATCAGTCCTTCAAATGCTGTTGAAGGAGATGCTGTAGTATTCAACTTTACGTTGAGCAACCCATCTGCGGTAGATACCACCTATACGTTCACTTTGACCAATGGAACCGCAGGAAGTGCTGATTACACTACAACAAGCATTACCGTAACAGTTCCAGCAGGAGCAACCACGGGAACGGTAAGTGTACCCACTACAGCAGACACTATTGATGAAGCAGACGAAAGCTTTAGCATTAGCAGCGGAGCAGTAAGTAGCACAGGAACAATCAATGATAATGACGATGCACCAGTGGTAACGATTGCAGATGCTTCAATCACAGAAGGAGGAAACTTGAGTTTCCCAGTTACATTGAGCAACCCATCAGCTACAGACATCACCGTTACTTTAGGCTTTACCAATGTAACGACAGCCAATGGCGATTATACAACAGTTCCGGTAACGGTAACGTTCTTAGCAGGAGCCACAACAGCTACAGCAACAGTACCCACTACGGCAGATACTATCGATGAATTAGACGAAACCTTCACCGTAGCTATTACCAGTACAACAGGAACCGTTGGATCAACAACAGATACCGCTACAGGAACAATCAATGATGATGACAATGCACCAACAGTAGCAAGTATCAGTCCTTCAAATGCTGTTGAAGGAGATGCTGTAGTATTCAACTTTACGTTGAGCAACCCATCTGCGGTAGATACCACCTATACGTTCACTTTGACCAATGGAACCGCAGGAAGTGCTGATTACACTACAACAAGCATTACCGTAACAGTTCCAGCAGGAGCAACCACGGGAACGGTAAGTGTACCCACTACAGCAGACACTATTGATGAAGCAGACGAAAGCTTTAGCATTAGCAGCGGAGCAGTAAGTAGCACAGGAACAATCAATGATAATGACGATGCACCAGTGGTAACGATTGCAGATGCTTCAATCACAGAAGGAGGAAACTTGAGTTTCCCAGTTACATTGAGCAACCCATCAGCTACAGACATCACCGTTACTTTAGGCTTTACCAATGTAACGACAGCCAATGGCGATTATACAACAGTTCCGGTAACGGTAACGTTCTTAGCAGGAGCCACAACAGCTACAGCAACAGTACCCACAACGGCAGATACTATCGATGAATTAGACGAAACCTTCACCGTAGCTATTACCAGTACAACAGGAACCGTTGGATCAACAACAGATACCGCTACAGGAACAATCAATGATGATGACAATGCACCAACAGTAGCAAGTATCAGTCCTTCAAATGCTGTTGAAGGAGATGCTGTAGTATTCAACTTTACGTTGAGCAACCCATCTGCGGTAGATACCACCTATACGTTCACTTTGACCAATGGAACCGCAGGAAGTGCTGATTACACTACAACAAGCATTACCGTAACAGTTCCAGCAGGAGCAACCACGGGAACGGTAAGTGTACCCACTACAGCAGACACTATTGATGAAGCAGACGAAAGCTTTAGCATTAGCAGCGGAGCAGTAAGTAGCACAGGAACAATCAATGATAATGACGATGCACCAGTGGTAACGATTGCAGATGCTTCAATCACAGAAGGAGGAAACTTGAGTTTCCCAGTTACATTGAGCAACCCATCAGCTACAGACATCACCGTTACTTTAGGCTTTACCAATGTAACGACAGCCAATGGCGATTATACAACAGTTCCAGTAACGGTAACGTTCTTAGCAGGAGCCACAACAGCTACAGCAACAGT
Organism: Flavobacterium sp. CECT 9288; assembly: GCF_918731615.1. Taxonomy (NCBI): domain Bacteria; kingdom Pseudomonadati; phylum Bacteroidota; class Flavobacteriia; order Flavobacteriales; family Flavobacteriaceae; genus Flavobacterium; species Flavobacterium sp. CECT 9288. The sequence continues at coordinate 3,686,874 of NZ_OU957226.1, forward strand.
ACCCACTACGGCAGATACTATCGATGAATTAGATGAAACCTTCACCGTAGCTATTACCAGTACAACAGGAACCGTTGGATCAACAACAGATACCGCTACAGGAACAATCAATGATGATGACAATGCACCAACAGTAGCAAGTATCAGTCCTTCAAATGCTGTTGAAGGAGATGCTGTAGTATTCAACTTTACGTTGAGCAACCCATCTGCGGTAGATACCACCTATACGTTCACTTTGACCAATGGAACCGCAGGAAGTGCTGATTACACTACAACAAGCATTACCGTAACAGTTCCAGCAGGAGCAACCACGGGAACGGTAAGTGTACCCACTACAGCAGACACTATTGATGAAGCAGACGAAAGCTTTAGCATTAGCAGCGGAGCAGTAAGTAGCACAGGAACAATCAATGATAATGACGATGCACCAGTGGTAACGATTGCAGATGCTTCAATCACAGAAGGAGGAAACTTGAGTTTCCCAGTTACATTGAGCAACCCATCAGCTACAGACATCACCGTTACTTTAGGCTTTACCAATGTAACGACAGCCAATGGCGATTATACAACAGTTCCGGTAACGGTAACGTTCTTAGCAGGAGCCACAACAGCTACAGCAACAGTACCCACAACGGCAGATACTATCGATGAATTAGATGAAACCTTCACCGTAGCTATTACCAGTACAACAGGAACCGTTGGATCAACAACAGATACCGCTACAGGAACAATCAATGATGATGACAATGCACCAACAGTAGCAAGTATCAGTCCTTCAAATGCTGTTGAAGGAGATGCTGTAGTATTCAACTTTACGTTGAGCAACCCATCTGCGGTAGATACCACCTATACGTTCACTTTGACCAATGGAACCGCAGGAAGTGCTGATTACACTACAACAAGCATTACCGTAACAGTTCCAGCAGGAGCAACCACGGGAACGGTAAGTGTACCCACTACAGCAGACACTATTGATGAAGCAGACGAAAGCTTTAGCATTAGCAGCGGAGCAGTAAGTAGCACAGGAACAATCAATGATAATGACGATGCACCAGTGGTAACGATTGCAGATGCTTCAATCACAGAAGGAGGAAACTTGAGTTTCCCAGTTACATTGAGCAACCCATCAGCTACAGACATCACCGTTACTTTAGGCTTTACCAATGTAACGACAGCCAATGGCGATTATACAACAGTTCCAGTAACGGTAACGTTCTTAGCAGGAGCCACAACAGCTACAGCAACAGTACCCACTACGGCAGATACTATCGATGAATTAGACGAAACCTTCACCGTAGCTATTACCAGTACAACAGGAACCGTTGGATCAACAACAGATACCGCTACAGGAACAATCAATGATGATGACAATGCACCAACAGTAGCAAGTATCAGTCCTTCAAATGCTGTTGAAGGAGATGCTGTAGTATTCAACTTTACGTTGAGCAACCCATCTGCGGTAGATACCACCTATACGTTCACTTTGACCAATGGAACCGCAGGAAGTGCTGATTACACTACAACAAGCATTACCGTAACAGTTCCAGCAGGAGCAACCACGGGAACGGTAAGTGTACCCACTACAGCAGACACTATTGATGAAGCAGACGAAAGCTTTAGCATTAGCAGCGGAGCAGTAAGTAGCACAGGAACAATCAATGATAATGACGATGCACCAGTGGTAACGATTGCAGATGCTTCAATCACAGAAGGAGGAAACTTGAGTTTCCCAGTTACATTGAGCAACCCATCAGCTACAGACATCACCGTTACTTTAGGCTTTACCAATGTAACGACAGCCAATGGCGATTATACAACAGTTCCGGTAACGGTAACGTTCTTAGCAGGAGCCACAACAGCTACAGCAACAGTACCCACAACGGCATGATACTATCGATGAATTAGACTGAAACCTTCACCGTAGCTATTACCAGTACAACAGGAACCGTTGGATCAACAACAGATACCGCTACAGGAACAATCAATGATGATGACAATGCACCAACAGTAGCAAGTATCAGTCCTTCAAATGCTGTTGAAGGAGATGCTGTAGTATTCAACTTTACGTTGAGCAACCCATCTGCGGTAGATACCACCTATACGTTCACTTTGACCAATGGAACCGCAGGAAGTGCTGATTACACTACAACAAGCATTACCGTAACAGTTCCAGCAGGAGCAACCACGGGAACGGTAAGTGTACCCACTACAGCAGACACTATTGATGAAGCAGACGAAAGCTTTAGCATTAGCAGCGGAGCAGTAAGTAGCACAGGAACAATCAATGATAATGACGATGCACCAGTGGTAACGATTGCAGATGCTTCAATCACAGAAGGAGGAAACTTGAGTTTCCCAGTTACATTGAGCAACCCATCAGCTACAGACATCACCGTTACTTTAGGCTTTACCAATGTAACGACAGCCAATGGCGATTATACAACAGTTCCAGTAACGGTAACGTTCTTAGCAGGAGCCACAACAGCTACAGCAACAGTACCCACTACGGCAGATACTATCGATGAATTAGACGAAACCTTCACCGTAGCTATTACCAGTACAACAGGAACCGTTGGATCAACAACAGATACCGCTACAGGAACAATCAATGATGATGACAATGCACCAACAGTAGCAAGTATCAGTCCTTCAAATGCTGTTGAAGGAGATGCTGTAGTATTCAACTTTACGTTGAGCAACCCATCTGCGGTAGATACCACCTATACGTTCACTTTGACCAATGGAACCGCAGGAAGTGCTGATTACACTACAACAAGCATTACCGTAACAGTTCCAGCAGGAGCAACCACGGGAACGGTAAGTGTACCCACTACAGCAGACACTATTGATGAAGCAGACGAAAGCTTTAGCATTAGCAGCGGAGCAGTAAGTAGCACGGGAATAATTTTAGATGATGATGTTACACCAATAGCTACCAACGACGTTGTAACAACAGATGAAGACACACCTGTTACAATTAATGTAACGACTAACGATACTGATGGTGACGGTACCATTGATGTTACTACAGTAGATTTGGATCCTGCTACAGCAGGTATACAAACCACATTCACGGTAGCAGGAGAAGGTACCTATACGGTAAATAATTTAGGAGTAATAACCTTTACACCGGTATTGAACTATAATGGTACTACTACAGCAATCACTTACACCGTAAACGACAATAGTGGCATAGTATCGAATAGTGCTACTTTGACTATCATCGTTAATGCAGTAACTGATGCATTAGTTGCTAATAACGACCCTCTTCCATCAACAGGAGGAAATGTAACAGCAAACGATACTTTAAATGGAGTACCGGTAACTACAGCTAATACTGATGTAACACCAGTAACAAATGGACCATTGAGTATTGATGCAGATGGAAATTTAACAGTAGCGCCAAACACCCCAAATGGTACGTACACCATCACGTATGAAATTTGTGAAGCAGGAGCTGTACCAGTAAATTGTACCACAGCTACGGTCACTGTTAATTATGTAAATCCATTAGTTGCTAGTAATGATACTTTTACAGCAGCAGGAGGGAATGTGTTAGGAAATGATAGTGTAAATGGATCACCGGCAACCATGACAAATACTGTTGTGACACCAGTAACTAGCGGGCCATTAAGTATAGATGCTGCAGGAAATGTAACAGTAGCACCAAACACACCAAGTGGCACCTACACTATCGTTTATGAAATTTGTCAAACAGGAATGACTCCTGCAAACTGTACCACAGCTACAGTAACGGTTGTAGTAAACAATATCATTGTTGCCAATAACAACACATTCTCACCAACAGGCGGTAATGTAACAGCAAACGATACGGTTAATGGTGTACCAGCCACGCCAGCGAATACTGATGTAACACCAGTAACAAGTGGACCATTGAGTATAGATGCAAATGGAAACTTAACAGTAGCACCTAATACACCAAGTGGTACTTACAACATAGAATACGAAATCTGTGAAGTCGGCGCAAGCCCATCAAATTGTACACGAGCTATAGCAACGGTAGTGATTAATAATTTAATCGTAGCTAATAACGTAACCATTCCATCGACAGGAGGAAATGTAACAGCAAACGATACGATAAATGGAGTACCTGTAACTACAGCTAATACTGATGTAACGCCAGTAACAAGTGGACCATTGAGTATAGATGCAAATGGTAATTTAACAGTAGCACCAAATACCCCAAGTGGCACGTACACGATAACATATCAAATATGTGAAGTAGGAGCAACACCAGCAAATTGCACCACAGCTACCGCAACGGTAGTAGTAAACAATGTATTAGTAGCTTTAAATGATACGCTACCAGCCACCGGAGGAAATGTTCTAGCAAATGATACCATTAACGGAGTACCAGCAACAGCTGCTAATACAGATGTGACGCCAGTAACAAATGGACCATTGAGTATAGATGCAAATGGAAACTTAACTGTATCGCCAAATACAATAGCAGGAACTTATAGTATTACGTATCAAGTATGTGAAACAGGTTCTAATCCGTTGGTGTGTACCACAGCCACAGTTACAGTAGTTGTGAACGAAACGCCAGATATAGCCATAGTTAAAACAGCCGTATTCAATGATGAAAATGGAGATGGTTTTTGCACAAGCAGGAGAGACTATTACCTACAGTTTTGCGGTAAGCAATACAGGAAACACGCCATTAAACAATGTAACAGTAACCATGTGCTACCAGGATTTGATACTACGAGTGTAATACTCATACCTTTATTGCCAGTAAGGAGTCGACAAACAATACAGCCTAATTCAAGGAGTATATCGCTTGAAAACAATCCGACATCAATTTAGGAAGCTAACCAACCAAGCAACCGCAAACATGCACGTTTCCACCACATAGGAGTATGTAGTTAAGTGATTTATCAGATGATTCTAGCTGCCTTTAAATGATAGACACAACAGTACTTGTGCTATTTCAATGATTGTTGATCGAAGTAGTTTAACTGCAGTAGCGCCAAATGGAAAGGAGACAATAAAACAAAGTGTTCGCATTAGAGGAACTAGAACTGTTACAAGCGAAATACGTAGAGATATACAACGCTGGGAGTACTAGTATTTGAGAGAGCAGTATAACAATGATGATAGAGCTTTTAGAGGCGTTTCAGAAGGAAGAGTAACCATCAAACAATCCGAAGAGTTACCAGAAGGAACGTATTATTACATCTTGAGATATAAGGACAGTGCAGCCACTAGTTTTGAAAAAGCAGGATACTTATACATCAACAGATAATAAATAAATAAAGCTCATAAGTTTAAAAATGGAAGCAATATGAAGACAAAATTAGTAGTAGTAATGGTACTCTTACTCTCGGGTATAGTAAATGCCCAGCAAGATGCTCAGTTTACACAGTACATGTACAATTCGATCAATATAAATCCAGCCTATGCAGGTTCGCGTCAGTCCATGAATATTTTTGCCCTACACCGCACCCAGTGGGTAGGGCTAGATGGGGCACCAGTAACTAATACTGCCTCTATTAATACTCCTATCAATGATACTAAACTAGGCCTAGGAGTATCAATCATAAATGACAGGATAGGGCCATCTGATGAGAGCAATCTAGCAGTTGATTTTTCATACTACATCAATACCTCAGAAGACTTCAAACTCTCCTTTGGATTAAAAGCCTCAGCAAATCTATTGAATGTCAATTTTGATAAGTTGAATCAGTATGATCCTAATGACTATAGTTTTGAGAATAACATAGACAATAAGTTTTCACCTAATATAGGAGTGGGACTTTATTGGTACTCAGATAAAACCTATGTGGGTCTTTCAGTTCCTAACTTGTTAGAGACAGAGCATTTTGATAAATACGCAGGAGTAGGAGCCAATTCTTATATTGCACGAGAACGCGTAAACTATTACTTAACAGCCGGTCACGTATTTGATTTAGATTATAATTTAAAATTCAAACCAGCCATGATGACTAAGATGGTTCAAGGTGCTCCACTACAAGTAGATTTATCGGCTAACTTCTTGTTTAATGACAAGTTTACAGTAGGAGCTGCTTACCGCTGGAGTGCTGCATTGAGTGCCATGGTAGGCTTTCAGGTATCAGACTCTTGGTTTATTGGGTATGCATACGATATGGAAACCACACGACTGGCTAATTACAATTCAGGGTCACATGAAATATTTCTTCGTTACGAAATATTCAAACGATATAACAAAATCACATCACCTAGATTCTTTTAATTTAATATAACGTTATGAAATTAAGCGCCAAACATTTCGGATGCTGTGTAGTTTTTTTAGTGTCAACAGTAATGGGGTATGCCCAAAAAAAAGGAGTTGCAATTGCGGATAAAAACTTCGATAATTATTCTTACGTTGATGCCATAGCTACCTATGAGAAAGTAGCAGAGAAAGGATATAAAGACGAGAAAATGTTTCAAAAACTGGGAGACTCCTATTTCTTTATAGCCAATTTGATCAAGGCAGAGAAATGGTATTCTGCTCTTTTTGCGATGAACCCAGTTCAAGAAGCCGAGTATTACTACAGGTATTCCCAATCGTTAAAAGCCGTAGGCAACTATGCTAAGGCCGATAAAATGCTAGAACAGTTCATTTCCAAATCAGCCACAGACCAGCGAGGGAAACTCTTTGCGAGTCAGCGTGATTACTTAAAAGACATCAAGGAAAACTCAGGGAAATATGAAATATTTGATGCCGGAATCAACTCCCCTTACTCTGATTATGGAAGCGCTTACTACAACAATACCCTACTTTTTGCATCGGCGCGCGATACAGGCGGAGTAGCTAAAAAAGTGTTCAAGTGGAACAATGAATCCTTCACTAACTTGTACAGCTCCCAGATCAGTACAGATGGTAGTGTGGGTAAACCAGAGGTGTTTAATAAAAACATCAACAGTAGGTTTCATGAGTCAACACCTGTTTTTACCAAAGATGGCCAAACCATGTACTTCACGCGTAATAATTACCTAAACGGGAAAAAGCAAAAAGACAGCAGACGTATTATATTATTAAAACTCTACAAGGCCACGAACGAAAATGGAAAATGGGTCAATGTACAAGAGCTACCTTTTAACAGTAATGAGTACAGTGTAGCGCATCCAGCGCTGAGTGTAGACGAGAAAACTTTGTATTTTGCATCAGACATGCCAGGTACCAAGGGATTGTCAGATCTTTTTAAAGTAAGCGTCAATGCTAATGGCACCTACGGGACACCAGAGAATTTAGGATTGCCTATCAACACAGAGGCAAGAGAAACCTTTCCTTTTATCTCAGCAGACAATAAAATGTACTTTGCCAGTGATGGCCACCCAGGACTAGGAGGGTTAGATGTGTTTGTGATGGATTTATCATCAAAAACTCCTGGTAGTACCATAACAAACATAGGTACACCTATAAACAGTACCCAAGATGATTTTTCATTTGTGATTGATGCAGAGAATAAAAAAGGATTTGTAACCTCTAATAGAGAGGGTGGGTTAGGATCTGATGACATCTATAGATTCAATAAATTTCCTGTTCCTGTTTGTAATCAAGTACTTCAAGGAATAATAAAGGATCAAGATACAGATTTAGTCTTGGCCAATGCCAAGGTAAGTTTGTTTGACGCGAATTTTAATTTGATTAAAGAAATCACCACTCCATCATCAGGAGCCTACAGCTTTGAGGTAACATGCGGAACCACATATTATTTACGTGGCGAAAAGCCAGAGTATGAAACCAAAGAGAATAAGATTGTAATAGCAAAAGTATCTGGAGCAACACAAGGTCCATTGGCCTTAGAGCCAAGAAAAAAAGTTATTGAAGTAGGTACAGACTTAGCTAAGACCTTGGATATTCCAATACTTTATTTTGATTTAGACAAGTCATTTATTCGAAAAGATGCGGCATTTGAGCTAGAAAAAGTATTAGCAGTGATGCAACAATACCCAAAGATGACCATCGATATTAGATCCCATACAGATTGCAGACAAACCGCAGCATACAACCAAGCACTATCTGATAGAAGAGCTAAATCAACGAAAGCATGGTTGATCAAAAACGGTATAGCTGCAAATAGATTAACAGCAAAAGGATACGGTGAATCACAACTTGTAAACGATTGCGGATGTGAACCTACGAACCAATCAAACTGTACAGAGGCACAACATCAAGCCAATAGAAGAAGTGAGTTTATTGTTATATCGATGCAATAAATCTTCTCTAAACAACAAAAATCAAAAAAGGCTATCCATAACGGGATAGCCTTTTTTGTTGGTTGAAAAATTATAAAAAACCATAGAATAATTTCTTCTATGGTTTTAGTTTATAAGTTCTAATTCTTCCTATTGATTACTATAGGAGCATTGTTAGATTTTTGATCTTCAATTTTATTTTTTGAATTAGTAGATCTGTAATAATAAGAATCCTCATCAGAAGAATCTTGATTGTTACTATAGTCTACAGAGTTTGAATTTTGACCATAGTAGTATGCTTTTCCTCCTTTTACACTACCTATCATATCTATGACCTGTCCTCTGCGATTGTAGATGATTTCTAATCCGCCCACACGCTCTAGAGCAAATCTATTGTAAGTCATGTAAACAGATCCTATTCGCTTCACTCGGTCATTAGCATCGTAATTGATAAATACATTACCTACTTGTCTCACACGGCCTAGATTGTCATGTTCAATTCTCACTCCATAATTGATAGGACGATTTCTATTAGGTGTTCCATACGTTCTATTGACTCTACTGTTTGAGTTTGCTTTGTAATACATCTCACCGCGAGTTGTTGGTCTGGTATTAAAATCCAATTGACCATCAGGAAATACATAAAAAGCAATGCCTCTTTCTATGAATTCTACAGGTTCGTCATTGTCAAAAAGAGAAGACGATTTTATAATTACAGAGAAATCTTTTTTCTCTGTTGCGTTGGCAACACTACCTCCAAATACGAAGATACTAGCAACTAAAAGGGTAATTTTTTTCATGATACTTCTATTTTGAATTTTGCCTACTCTTGAGCTTTTCGGCTTTCGCTTTAACTATTTAGTTGAATAGGGATATTCAAGTAGTGTGCCAAAAAAAAGTAGCTGTGATCTAGAACTAGTATTTTAACTGCTGCTGTTGTAGTTTTTTATCATTTAATATGCAGTATATCAATGGTGTATAGAATTAATATTAAGCTAAAAATATTTTCAAAAGAGTGGTTATTTTTAATTTTTTAAGCAAACAGAATCAAACTACTTATCAACAGTGCTTAAAATTAACTTCTGTTACGAACACGCTTCAACTGATATTGAGTAATTTTGTAGCATGTATGCACTAGTAGATTGTAACAATTTTTATGCCTCATGCGAACGTGTTTTTCAGCCGAAATTCAACGGGAAACCTGTTGCAATCTTGTCTAATAATGATGGTTGTGTCATTTCACGTAGTAATGAAGCGAAGGCGGTAGGAATAGGAATGGGAGCGCCCGCTTTTCAAATAAAAGAAATTGTAAAACAGCATGATGTGCAATTATTTTCGTCAAATTATGCCTTGTATGGTGATTTGAGCAATCGAGTAATGAAGATTTTAGAGCAGTTTACACCAAATGTAGAGATTTATAGTATTGATGAAGCTTTTTTAAACTTTGATGGATTATCAATTGAGGACTATCACCAGTATGGAATTCTAATGAAGAACCGAGTGCATAAATGGGTGGGTATTCCGGTTTGCATTGGCTTTGGCGAAACCAAAGCATTATCAAAAGTAGCTAATAAAATTGCTAAAAAATTCCAAGATAGAACGCAAGGTGTTTATGTTATAGATAGTGATGAAAAGCGAGTAAAAGCGCTTAAATGGACTAAGATTGAAGATGTTTGGGGCATAGGACATCGACTGAATAAGAAAATGAAAACTAGAAATATAGCAACCGCTCTTGACTTTACCGCACCACAACATGAGGCTTGGATAAAAAAGAAATGGGTGTACTGGGAATGCGTTTAAAGTATGAACTAGAAGGTAAATCCGTATTAGACCTAGAGCCTATTGCTACCCAAAAAAAGAGTAT
>NZ_OU957227.1 GCF_918731615.1 Flavobacterium sp. CECT 9288
CAAACATTGTCTTTTGTATTTTTTATAAGCTCTGCAATTTTCTGTTTGGAAAGTTCGCCACTTATTTCGTTTGCATAAACTGTCAAAAAAACTGAATAGCAAACCCAAATATTTTTTAAAGGATTTTTTATTTATATTTACTTTTTATACCAAGATTCAAAAGAATTTATCGACAAAAGTATTTTATTTTGGGCAATATTATTCTGATTTTCAACGCTTAATATTCTTGATACTTTTTTCGAAATTTTGCTTGTATTTCTTTATCGTAACCACTTTTGCTTAATATTTTTTGATAATCTTTTTGTGATTCCAGATTAAGTGTAATCTATGTTTTGTTGTCTTTTTTGTCAATTTCAAATTCTATATAAATTACATTAATTTCAAACGTTCATTTGTCCAATTAACAAGTTTATCAAAACAATTCTCTTTTTAAAGTTTCTTTGGATAATTTATATAGTTTGTCTGTTGAAAAGTACATTTGGTTTTTATAAGTTTCTGTTTTTTTAGTGATTTGCTGTAAAGTGTCGCACAACGTTCTCGCGCTACAGCGGGTTTGGGACTAAATTAAGCCTATTCTTCGGATTTGACAAATCATCCAAATACAAAACCATCTTTCCATTAAGCCTAATGCCCAAATCCGTTGTAGCATCTATGTAAAAGCATAACTTAGAGTTACTAAAAACGAAGATTATGCAATTACAAGATGCCTTAACTATTCCAAAGATATTCATTGGTTTAGACATTCACAAAAAAGCTGGAGCGTTTCCATTCAAACGGATTTGTTTTTTCACAGAACGTTTTCGATGCCTTCTGTTGCCGAGGATTTATACAATATGTGGAGCGAACATTTCCAAATCACGAAGTAGCTTTAGTTTACGAAGCAGGATGTTGCGGATTTTCTGCAGCGCGCTATTTTTTAAACTTAGGTTGGCATGTTTTGGTGGTCAATCCCTCCGATGTCAAGACTGGAGATAAGGAGCGGTATCAAAAAAACTGACGCTTTAGATTCCAAAAACCTGTCCAATCAATTAAAAGCGGGTGTGCTCAGGAGCGTTTATATTCCTACCGAAGCACACGAACAGTTTACCACTTTGGCTCGTCACAGAACCCAAATCACCAAGAAACTCCGACAAAGCAAATCGCAAATCAAAAGTATGTTGCTCTTTCATGGGATTGAAATACCTCCAGCATATGATAATTCAAATTGGAACAAAGATTTCATAGTTTGGCTGGAAAATAGAGAATTCAGCTCCCCTTGTGGAAAATTGGCACTTCAGGGCAAAATACGGATGTATCAATTATCAGGTTAAGTATTTGGAAATTGCCAATCAAATGCGTGCGCATTGCAGAAAGACCTGTAAGAACGATTATAATCTCTTGAGGAGCATTCCAGGAATTGGCGGTTATCTGTCCAGTGTAATTTTGGCTGAATGTGGTGATTTGCGCCGATTCAATAACGAAGGACAATTTAGCTCTTACATCGGATTAGTACCAGGGATTTTAATAGCGGCGGATCAGAAAAATGTTTAGGAATAACCCCCAGAAGTCGTTCCCAATTACGAAGTTATTTAGTAGAAGCAGCCTGGATTGCCATTAGAAAAGATGCCGAAATGCAGCAATATTAACGCAAACATCAAGGCAAGAATGTAAAGACTGTCATCATTAAAATAGCTCATAAATTAGCACGAAGAATACTCTCGGTCATTAAAACCGAAACACCTTATCAAATCAATAGAAACTTAGTATTAGAAAAATAAAATAACCTTCTTAAAAAGCTCAATCATACAGAGAATAGACTGCAAAACAGCTAGGCGGTTCTTTAAAATAAGCCGCATTTTGTAGTAGGCAGCTATTTTATTCTTACAATCAAACCGATGCTGGTGGTCTCGTTCTCAAACGAGAACCACATATAGGAGTGGGAGCTTTAAGAATTTAAAAAGAAAGACAATGAAATAAAAGAGATCTAAATACGTGGCATTATTGAAAAAGTTAGAATAATTTTACAGTCTAAGCCTTCGGCAGACAAAAAGTTGTTTCCAACTTTTTCAACAAGCCGTTGGGACGGCATTTTATACTCAAAAAATAACCAACATATAACCCTCTCAAAAGTTGTGAATAACTTTATGATGCTTTACATAGGAGTGGCTGTTATGAGCTGTTTTTTTATTTCATAGTCCATAGCTTTCATTTACGCAATCTATTTCATTTAGATTGTTAATAGGGATTATTCTTCCGTCTATTGAATTTGCTTTCCAAGCCTTTACAATTTTATTCAAGTATTCTGTGTCATTTTTTTCGTCTTTTACAACCGCAATAATTTCACTATTATTTATACCATTTACTCGACAAGTACAAAGTGAAATAATTTATCTTCTTTCAGACTATTAATCATAACTGTGTCCAATATTTTGTTTGATAACTTTAACTTTTTCCACCTATTTTTTCTCCAGTATTAGAAGATATTTCCCTTTGTTAAAAAAATTGTGATATACCAATTTATATTCAATGGATTTTTTCCCATAATCAATCATAGATCCAGCTTGAAACTCAAAATTTTTCAATTCGGGAATTTCGTTATTTTAGTATAAATTTTTCCCTTCAGTGAATTCTGTTCTTCTTTAGTGTCATTTTTGCAACTAAAAGAAATATTGCAAAAAATAATAGTGTAATTGTTATCTTCATAGTTTTTGTCTCGTCAGGTAAAATAGCTCATAACGTCCCGCCGCTTGGCGAGGTTGGGGACTAAATTAAGATTTATTTTCGGTTAATCACAAAATTTCCAAATACAACACCACTTTAAATTAAGCCTAATTCCCGACTATTGCTTACTAGCTGTTAGCGGATGTTTTTCTCATTGTCTAGTAATATTTCCGCTCCACCTGAACCAAAAATACCAAAGTGTTTTTCGTTCGGTGAAAATCCAAATTTCAATGTTGTGTATTCAAGATTGATTAATGAAATTAGTTCGAACTCTTTCCAATATTCAGTCTGTGATTTTGTCTAGTTTTGATATTCTGTATTCCAATTATTTGCTCTCCAAGTGATGGACTAAAAGAGTCCAAATTCCAAAAGTCTGTTGTGCAATGATTGCCATCTCCACCTCGAAGTCCAAATATTTTTATAGTTTGTCCAAGTTCATCATTAAATTCTAAATTGTCCTTAGAAAATTTTGTCATTGCGGAATTATCCTCGTCATAGTTTCTTATTTCTCTTTGCCCTGTTATTGGGTCAGATATTGAATATTCGTCTGACGAAAACAGAAACACTTTACTGTCAAGTGTGTCCAGCCACTAGCAGCAATAACTCCAGCCGCAGAAATAACAAACCCTTGTTTTGTCCAAGGTAATGAAGGTTCTTTTACAAAGTCAAATAGGTTTGTTTTACTCTTTTTTAAAGAAGTCCATTTCTGAAATATATTTATATAGTTTGTCTTTCACGTCTCTGTCTTTTTAAAATATCCGCTAACGTTCCCGAGCTACAAGTAGTTTGGGACTAAATTAAGCCCATTATTCGGATTCGCCAAATCTTCCAAATACA